>CACWXE010000012.1 GCA_902764715.1 uncultured Ruminococcus sp.
ATCGAGTGCATCCTGACCTTCGTATTCGTTCTGGTCATCCTGAGTGTCACTTCCAAGAAGAAGTATGAAAAATTCGCGGGTCTGGTCATCGGCTTCACCCTGACGCTGGTCCACATCTTCGGCATCTACTTCACCGGCACCTCCGTCAACCCCGCTCGCTCCTTCGGTCCCGCGATCTTCAAGGGCGGCGACGCGCTGGCATGCTACTGGGTATTCTTAGTTGCTCCGCTGGTAGGCGGCGCACTGGCGGCATTCGTATTCAGAGCGCTGATCAAGAGCAAGGACGCTGAATGATCGTTGATCTAATCGGTTGAGATTGCCACGGCATAAACGCCTCGCAATGACAAGTGAAATCGGTTGAGATTGCCACGGCAACAATAGACAATCATACAACCCCTGTTCCGTTTTGTGAACAGGGGTTTTTTCTTATTGGTATTATCCAAGCAATGACGCCAAATACGCCTGTGTGCTCCTATCGAGCCCCGCCAGCATTTGGATCACTGAGTCCTGTGACTGCGCAAAATCCGTCATCACCCAGTTTCCGACGATCGCCATTGTGCCGTTGGAGTGATAGCGGATCGCGCACACAACACGTTCGTCATTCATATCCACGCCGAAGCTCTCCGACCAAATCGCTCGGTTGAGCCCCTCGACCATATTCAGTATCTTCATATAAAGCGAAGCGGGACCCTTAGGACCGAATACCATTTTGAATACTTCGCGATTATCCTTGATATAACCGAAAACGACCGGATACACCTCAAACGTCGTTTTCACTCCGTGCTCCGTGATCAAAAGTCCCAGTTCCGTCAGAACCGTATTCTCCAACTGTTCGTAAATATCGTAAACGTCCAGATAATAGTTGTAGACGGTCGTGCGGCTGACATCCGCCTTCTCCGCTATCTCATGCACCGTGATATCTCTGAGCTCCTTTTCCTGCAAAAGCTCTGCTAACACGGTGCCGATTTGCTTCTTTGTTTTCAGCGCTTTTCTGCTGACCTTCTGTCCAGCCATATCATCACCTGCTCTTTTTGATATGGTTATTTTATCAAATACAAGATGATTATTCAAGCATATTTACAATTATCCTGCAAATTGTTCGGTATTGAACAGATCAGCCTTTAAGTGTTCAAAAGTGAACACTTTAGGGCAAGATTGATAATTGAAGCCGGCTGGCTGTCATGCTATCATAGTGTTGCAATCAAATGAGAGCCCGCCAAAACCGAGCAGACTCTTCCACATACAAATACGGAAAAGAGGAGAACACATGAAAAAGAGAACCATCAAAACCAGAATCATCGCAACCGCATTATCTGTCGTTACACTTTTTTCCCTGTTCAGCGCATGTGCGACAACATCTGCTTCGGCACTAAGCGATCGACGCTGTCACCGAAGAAGGCATCGTTAACACGGTGCTCAAAAAAGGCGTCAACTTTCTTCTCGGCTTGCTTTTCGACGAAGAAGACAACTCTCCCACGATCCAAGATGTGCTTGATAAGCTCGACAATCTTTCGAATAAACTTGAGAGCTATCACGACGAAGAGATGAAAAACCTCAGACTCATCAACTCCAACATCGACTCCAAGGACTTCCGCCTTGAAGCGGACAGCATCAGCGACGACTGTCAGGCAGCAGTCAGGAAGATCAGACAGTTCGACACCAACATCACCACCCCCGGTGAAGGCGTGATCGACAACACCACCTATAAAACCTACAACAAGATTCTTTCCCAGTCCTCCTGCGACCTCTCCGCTCTGGAAAAGAACTTCAACAGAATGGTAGAATATATCAAAGGCGTTCGTTCCTCTACAGATTATCGCTCCGGCTACCGCGTAACCTCCGAGTACCTCATGAACAAGATCCTTGCGAATTACAAAGAGACCGCGCACGACTGGGCGACCTCTCCCGACTTTCTCGAATACCTCAACAACGTCAACGAAGAGATCGAGCTCATGGAAGCGAACGTCACGCTCGATTACTTCACCATCCTCACCCTCAACAACATGGCTTACAAGGTCAGAGAGTACGAGATCAAGAACGGTATCTACAAGGCAAACGACAACGAGCAACCCTATGCCTACTTCGAGAATTTTGCGAAAGACCTGACTGATTCTCTCTCTTCCGTCAACGACATCTACAAGAGTGTCATCGAAGAAAACAACAACAACGGCGATTTTATGCAGGCGACTTCCGAGATCCCGAACGCAGTGGGCGGCAAGAACATCAAGGGCTTCCACACGATCGCCGAAGCATGGGCGCAATCCTTTAAGGCGTGCCCTACCTACACCATCACCCTCAACGGCGACATCAAGGCAGACCCCTACAAAGGCTTCAACTACGAAGGTCTCCCCGAAGGTCAGTATGATTTCAAAAACAATGGCGGTTTCCAAATCAACTACAACAGAAACATCACCTTTGACCTCAACGGTCATACCATCGACTGTACCGCCAACAAGAATATCTTCCTCTTCGAGCTGTACTATAACGCGACACTGACCATCAAGGACGGCACGATCGCCGGCGGTGCGTGTGCAGTTTACGAAGGAAACAAAAGCAACGACGCCCTTGTTATGAAGAATGTCACGATCCGTAACACATCCTTATCACCGATCAGCTTCTGGGACGATGATAGGTGGAGTACCGCATACTCCGTTACCTTGGACGGCTGCCATGTCGAAAACTGCCAGAGGATCCAGATCACTTCCTGTAACGCAAAGGTCAACGTCACCAACTCCACCTTCACCAATAACCGGTCCGGCTTAACCGGCGGCGCCTTCTATCTGCCCTCTACCCAGTACCCCACCTTCGAGAACTGCACCTTCAAAGGCAACAAAGCGATGAATGGCTGCGGCGGCGCGATCGACGCCAAAAGCGTGATCTGCAAAAACTGCAACTTTGAAAACAACACTTCCGAAGAAAACAACCAATACGGTACAAAGGGCGCCGGCGGTGCGATCGCAGCAAACGCACTCAAGCTTTATGACTGCACCTTCACCGGCAACAAGACCAACGATCAGGCGGGCGCTGTTTGGTGCTGCGGCGGCAAAAACTACACTCAGATCATCGAGAGATGCACCTTTGACAACAACAGCTCCAAAAACGTCGGCGGTGCGGTCAGGATCGATCTGATCGACGGAAATGCTCACAGCATCAAGAACTGCACCTTCACCAACAACACCTCCGGCAGAGGCGCTGCCGTCTTGGTCGAAAACTTCTGCGGTCACTGCGATGACATCGCCTACCACTGGGGCAACAGCGGCAGCAACAACCGCAACACCACCGGTTACGATGCCAGAAAAGTAGTCCCGGAATTCGCATGGGGTCTGAGCGGAGCAAGAAGATAAGTACAACAGACCGGTACAAAAAGAAAAAAAACAACGCCCGTCCTGTCATCACGCGACAGGGCGGGTGTTCTGCATTACAGTTCCCTTTTGATGGAGTCGATCGCTCCTTTTTCTATGCGGCTGACCTGCGCCTGAGAGATCCCGATCTCCTCGGCGACCTCGGTCTGGGTCTTTCCGCGGAAATAGCGCAGGGATAAGATCCGCTTCTCGCGGTCAGAGAGCTTTTTGAGCGCTTCCTTAAAGGCGATCTCCTCCAGCCAGTCGCGGTCGTCGGACTTGTCCCCCACCTGATCCATCACATAGACGGTATCGGTGCCGTCGGAAAAGACCGGCTCATACAGCGACACCGGCTCGACGATCGCCTCCAGCGCCAACACAACGCTCTCCTTATCCGTATTGATCGCGGCGGCGATCTCCTCCACCGTCGGCTCACGGTTGAGCTGTACCGTCAGCTCCTCCTTCGCCTTCATCGCGTGATAGGCGGTGTCGCGCATACTGCGTGAGACCCGCACACTGCCGCTGTCGCGCAGATGGCGCCGCAGCTCGCCCATGATCATCGGCACGCCGTAGGTGGAAAAGCGCACATCCAAGCCGACGTCAAAGTGATCGATCGCCTTGATCAGCCCGATGACCCCGACCTGAAAGAGATCGTCGAGGTTCTCTCCCCTGCCGGTAAAGCGTTGGATCACGCTGAGCACCAGCCGCAGGTTGCCGTTGATCATCTCTTCTCTTGCTTGTTTGCGTTCCGCGGCATTGCCGTCGCGCATTTTCAATAATAATCCGCGTTTTTGTTCTTCGTTCAATACAGGCAGCCGCGCGGTATCCACGCCGCACAGTTCGACCTTATGATACTGCAAAAAATCCCTCCGGTTCCATACTGCCTTTAGTATGGTCACGAAGGGATGATTTCATTCCGAAATATCAATAGTCATTGCGAGGAGCGCAAGCGACGTGGCAATCTCAACCGATTCATAATTGTCTTTGCGTGGACGCGTGCGTCTATCTCTTGGAAATCTCAACCGAAGGCTTCGGACTTCGCAATGACGATTTATACATCGTCAATATTATTTTCTATATTAGAAAAATACGCTTCAATCGGCGTATCGTTGCTCTCCACCGCGCTGAGCTTGCGGGTGATCTGTCGGGTACGCACGCCGACGAGCTTATCCAGCTCCTTGTTCGCCTGATCGAGCTTTGTCTGGGTCGCGACGAGCACGGTGTTAAAGGTCTCGAATTCCTTTTTGACCGAGCCTAAGAGGTTCCAAACCTCCGCCGATCGCTTTTGCACGGCGAGGGTCTTGAAGCCCATCTGGATCGAATTGAGCAGCGCCGCCATCGTGGACGGTCCCGCGATATTCACCTTATAGTCGCGCTGTAACAGCTCGACCATGCCGCGGTTGACCACCTCGCTGTACAAGCCCTCAAAGGGCAGGAACATCACGGCGAATTCCGTGGTGTTGGGCGGGTCGATGTACTTGTCGCGGATATCCTTCGCCTCGCGGCGGATGGTGTTGATCAGATTCTTTGCCGCGGCGTCGACCGCCTCCTTGGAGCCGCTGTCATACGCGTCGCGCAGTGCGGCATAGCTGTCGCCGGGGAACTTGGAGTCGATGGGCAGATAGATGAAGCCGTCATCCCGCGCGGGGAGCTTGATTGCGAATTCGACCACATCGCGCGAGCCCTTCTTGGTCGCGACGTTGGTATCGTACTGGTCGGGGGTGAGGATCTCCTCGAGGATATTGCCGAGCTGGATCTCGCCGACGATGCCGCGGGTCTTGACGTTGGAGAGCACCTTCTTCAGATCACCGACGCCCACCGCGAGGGTCTGCATCTCGCCCAGACCCTTGTACACCTGCTCGAGGCGTTCGCTGACCATCGCGAAGCTGCGGTTCATCTTCTCTTCCAGCGTCTTTTGCAGTTTTTCGTCAACGGTGGTGCGCATCTCGGTCAACTGCTTGTTGTTATCCTCGCGGATATCGCTGAGCTTTTGCTCCATCGAGCGGCGGATATTCTCGAGCTTCTGCTCATTCTCGAGCGAGAAGGTCTTTAAGCGCTCCTCAAAATGCCCGAGCTTCTCGCTTTGCGAAGCAGAAAAGCTCTGCTGATTGGTCGCGATCATCTCGCCCATATTCTTGACGGAATTCTGGGTCGAGGTGATGACCTCGGTGCGCAGAGCGGCGATCTCGTCATTGGTATTCTTCATCGTCATTTGCGTGCTTTTTTCGATCTCGGCGCGCAGCCGGTCGATCTCCTCGCTGTTATTATTATTCATATTCGGAATAATAACGATCGCGACGATCACGGCGATCAACCCCGCCAGCGCGAGCAAACAGAGGATGATAAACTGATACATTTCCATCAAAACACCTCGTCACAAGTTGTTGAGGCTATTGTATCACGGAACACCACATATTGTCAAACGGGACGCGCGTTTATCTTATTTTGGTTACTCGCTCAACGCTCGTACAATCAATGCAATCCCTCAGTCTTTAAATTGGTTTGAGCCCTCCTAGCGGAGGCAGCAGACCCTTTTGTCCGCTTTGCGGACATTTCCCCTAGCAGGGGAATCTCCTTTTCCAAAGGGAGCCTTTTTATTGGCGGGTCGTCATAAATGTCGACCCCTACAATTCCTTTTGCGGGTCGTCGGGGCGCCGACCCCTACATTATTGGAATATTGTTTCAATCAAACGGTTGGACTCCGGCGGCGAGTAGGTGAATCGCTCGATATGTCCGCCGGTGATGAAATAATCGGGCACAGCCGGCACATGCGGCTCGCCGAAATGATCGATGATGATCAGCTTGATCTTCATCTTCTGCGGGATGATGCTCTTGATGTACACAGCGGCGGTATCGCCGACACGCAGATTATCCCGCAGCTCGGCAAGTCCCGCCAGATTCGGCATGAGCTCCACGAACGCGCCGTAGTTCTCGATGGATCGGATCACGCCCGTCACCGTCTCCCCTACCGCGAATCGCGCGGCGTTCTCTGTCCATGTGCCCAACAGCTCCTTATGACTCAGGGTCACGCGGTTGTCGGTAACGGACTTGACCACGGCATAGATATCCATCCCCACCGAAAAGCGCTCGTCGGGATGCTCGATGCGCGACACGGAGATCGCGTCGATCGGCATCAGCGCCACCAGACCGCACCCGATATCGCAGAACGCCCCGAACGGCTCCAGATGCGTGATACGCGCGGGAATTACATCGCCGACATGCAGCCCGCCGATATATTGCCGGGCGCATTGCTGCTGTGCATCCGCGCGGGACAGCACCGCCGTCATGCCGTTCTCCCGACGGATGAATTCCTTGATGACAAAGCACACCGCTCTGCCGACACGCGAGATCACCGCGATATCGCGCACACTGCCCTCACGGATCCCCAGCGCCCCTTCCTCACGCGGGATCACGCCGCGCATACACGGCAGATCGACCTTCAGATTATGGTCGTGGTCGCACAATACCGCGCGCGCTTCCAGAATATCGCCGCGCTCCATCGCCGCGCGCATATTTTCATAGGAGCTCAGCGCGTTGCTGTTTTCTGCTGTATCGATTCTCTTTCCCTCCGGGAGAAATGCCGTCATGATGATCCTCCTGATACCGCCGTCCGCCAAACGCCGATCCGGCGCACGGGAACGCGGTAGTTTTTTACATGATACAATCTATGAGCGGGATATGGGAGTTATGACTTTATCGTTTTTGAAATAAACGTCACGGCGACAGCATATTTATTTTCCGTCAGGTATTGAAAAACAATGCCGTTTCGTATACAATAGAAAGGTAAGCCGACAAAATTTACCAAGAACCCGTCGGCAGAAAGGAAACAATCATGAAACGTATTATCGCAATCGTATTGACAGTATTGATGATCGCCGCCGTTACGGCAGGCTGTAACCAGAAGGTCGGCTCCGGCACTACCTCCGCTACCTCCAAGTCGGAATCCAAAGCGAATACCGCGGAGACCGCGGCAAAGGACGCCAAATCCACCGAGGCACTGCTGAACATCGACGACGTACCCGCGCCCGATCTGGACAAAGCCGACGCGGAATATCAGAAGAAGGCTCCCGAACAGGGTGAAGAGGTCGCGATCCTCCACACCAACTACGGCGACATCTCCTTCAAATTCTTCCCCGAGGTCGCGTCCAAGGCGGTCAACTCCTTCAAGGCGCTCGCCAAGGATCATCGCTATGACGGCACCATCTTCCACCGCATCACCAAGCCCGAGACCAGCGGTATCGGCGTGGTACAGGGCGGCGACTACACCAACTTCAACGGCACCGGCGGCGTATCCGCGTACGGCACGGGCTTCGGTCTGGAGATCTCCGATTATCTGAGCAACACCGAGGGCTCTGTCGCGATGGCGCGCAGTCAGGATCCCAACTCCAACGGCTCTCAGTTCTACATCAACTCTACCAACAACAACAGTCTGGACGGTC
Organism: uncultured Ruminococcus sp.; assembly: GCA_902764715.1. GTDB lineage: Bacteria > Bacillota > Clostridia > Oscillospirales > Acutalibacteraceae > Ruminococcoides. The sequence continues at coordinate 7,781 of CACWXE010000012.1, forward strand.
AGTACACCGTATTCGCGCAGGTTTATGACGGCATGGATGTTGTCAGCACCCTCGCAAAGGTGCAGACCGGTCAGAACGATAAGCCCGTCAAGGACGTCGTTTTGCAGAGCGTTGAGATCGTGGAATATTCTAAATAAGAATAATGAAACGATTCTTTCCCATTGTACTTTGTATCATTTTGATTGCCGCGCTCGCAGCCTGCGGCAATAAGGAGGCAACTAACATGGTTTTATCCGGCGGCTACACCAACATCGATGAGATCCCCGCGGCGAAAACCGATATCCCCGCGGATTATCAGAAAGCATCCCCCAAATCGGGCGATACCGTCGCGATCATGCACACCAACAGGGGCGATATCAGCATGCACTTCTTCCCCGAGGTTGCGCCGATCGCTGTCAACAACTTTATCGCGCTGGCAAAGGCGGATAAGTTCAACAACACCATCTTCCACCGTGTGATCAACAACTTTATGATCCAGGGCGGCGACTATACCAACTTCAACGGTACCGGCGGCGCGTCGGTCTATGGCAAAGAGTTCAAGCTCGAGACCAACCCCAATGTGCATAACAGCGCGGGTTCCGTCGCGATGGCGAACCGCGGTCCCGGCACAAACGGCTCGCAGTTCTACATCAATCAGGTCGACAACAACTACCTTGACGGCAGTTATACCGTTTTCGGACAGGTATACGACGGCATGGACGTCGTCAACACCATCTGCGGCGTACAGACCAATATGATGGATAAACCCCTCAACGACGTTGTCATCGACAGCATCGAGATCACAACCTACTAAGAAATGAAAACTGAAAGCTGAAATCAGTTTTCAGTCTTAAGTACCCTCAACCGGAGGCCTCTATGGAACGACCCGTCATCGCCATCATGTATGACTTTGATAAAACCCTGTGCACAAAGGATATGCAGGACTACGGCTTTATCCCGAGCCTCGATCTGCGCCCCGATGAATTCTGGCACAAAGCCAATGAATTCGGCTTTGGCGCGCAGATGGACGGCGTACTCGCCTATCTGTACACGATGATCGAAGAGAGCAAGCGCAAGGGGATGCCCCTCACGCGCGAGAAGCTGATCGACTGCGGCAGGAGCATCGAGCTGTATGACGGCGTCAGGGAGTGGTTCGACCGCATCAACCTCTACGGCGCGGCGCAGGGCGTGCAGATCGAGCACTATGTCATCTCGTCGGGGCTCAAAGAGATCATCGAGGGCTCCGGTATCGCGGACAAGTTCACCAAGATCTTCGCCTGCGAATTCCTGTATGATGACGACGGTTGCGCGCTGTGGCCGAAAACCGCCGTCAACTACACCAACAAGACCCAGTTCGTCTACCGCATCAACAAGGGCGTGCTGGATATCGCGAACGACGTCGATCTCAACCGTTCCATGCCCGATGACTCCAAGCGCGTTCCCTTCACCAACATGATCTACATCGGCGACGGACTGAGCGATGTGCCGTGCATGAAGATGATGAAGGCATACGGCGGCTGCGCGATCGCGGTATATCAGGATAACAACAAGAGCAAGGTCGAAGAGTTGCTCATGGGTGACCGCGTGGACTTCATCTTCCCCGCCGATTACACCAAGAAGGGCAGGCTCGATAAGACCGTGCACAACCTGATCAAGAAGATGGCGATCAGCGACGAGCTGGTGAAAGAAAACGCGAGACAGCTCAGGGAGTTAGGAATTAGAAATTAGGAATTATGGGAAAGCCTGACGGCTTTTGAATTGAATAATAACAGAAAAAACGCTTGCAACTCTATTTATCAGAGTCGCAAGCGTTATTGTTTAGATCAAAATATAAATCGGGTGAGGGCGAAGCCCTCCGTCAATTTTCCACTTTACATTTTCAACTTTCCACTACACAAGGGCGAGGGCGAAGCCCTCCCGCAATTCCTAATTCCTAATTCCTCATTCCTAATTATATCTTATTGATCCTTCCCCTGTTCTTCACCGCCCTGCGGATATCGAGGATGATGATGATCAGGGTCGCGATGATGACCAGCGCCAGAATCACGCCGACAGCCCATACCGCGGCGGGATTGACGGTCTTTTTCTCGACCTCATTGATCTCCGCGGACGCGGAACACGCTTCGACAAAGCGCTTTTGCATATAGCCGTAGATATCGTCGTCGATGTTGGAGAAGGTGTAGCATTTATCGAGGTATTCCTGCGGCGGGTTGATCAGCTCGCTTTCGAGCATATCTTCATCGATCAGATCCAGCGCGGCGGTGTTCGGCGTACCGTAGGTGATGTACTCCGAATTCGCGGCGGCGATCCTCGGCTCGCACATAAAGTTGATAAACAGCTCCGCGTTCTCTTTATTCTTACAGGTCGCGGGGATGCACATCGCGTCGTTAAAGAGGTTGGAGCCTTCCTCGGGCAGGCAATAATCGAGGTTCTCATTGTTGAGCATCATGGTGTAAATGTCGCCCGCGTAGTAGGTGCAAATACCGCTCTGGTTGCCCTCCATCTCGGCAAACACCTGATCCATGACGTACTTTTTGAGGACGGATTTCTGCTCGATCAGCTTATCGGTCGCGCGGTCGATATCCTCACGCGTAAAGCTCCTGGCGCCCGGATCGATCGGCGGATCGCACAGCTGCATCGCGATCGCCATCGCGTCGCGCGAGTTGTTGAACATCAGGATGCCGTCGTCCTTATACTTCTGATCCCACAGATCCTTGAAGCCCGTGACGGAGCCTTCCTTGATCATATCGGTGTTGTAGCCGATCGCGACAAAGTTCCAGGAATACGGCACGCTGTACTCGTTGTCGGGGTCATACGCCATATTCTTGAAGCGTTCGTCGATATATTTGTAGTTCGGAATATTGCTGAAATCGATCTTGGCGAGCATCCCCTCTTCTCTGAGGCGGCTCACCATGTAATCGGACGGAAAGATGACGTCGTAGGTGGAATTAGAGTTGGTCAGGACATTATACAGCTCTTCGTTCGTCTCAAAGTTCGTGTAATTCACCTTGATGTGATAGGTGTCCTCGAACTCCTTGATGACGTCGATACCGCCGTCGTCACCGGGATCGACATACTCGCCCCAGTTATAGACATTGACCTCACCCTGGAATCCGGCGGATTCATTTTCTTCTTCCTCTTCTCCGTCCGCGCTTTTTGACGAACCGCACGCGGCAAACAGAAAGATGCTGCCTAACATCAGCAATACAAGAAAAATGGAAACAAGTTTCCTCATCGTGCCGCCTCCTTACTCTTCCTGCGGGAAGCGAGGTTCGAGATGATCAAAATGGCGATGATCACGATGAAAAGCAGCGCCGACAGCGCGTTCGCCTTGGGATTGATGCGCTGGTGGGTCATGGTGTAGATCTGCACGGGCAGGGTCTGGAACCGTGAACCGCGGGTAAAGTAGGTGATGACAAAGTCATCCAGCGAATAGGTGAAGCTGATCAGAAAGCCCGAGAAGATACCCGGCATCAGCTCATGCAGCACAACCTTGAAGAACGCCTGTACCGGCGAGCATCCGAGGTCGAGCGCCGCTTCGTACAAAGCGGGATCCATCTGTCGGATACGCGGCGTGACGTTGAGGATGACATACGGCGTGCAAAAGCCGATATGCGCCAGCAGTACCGTCCAGAAGCCCATCTCAAAGCCCATCATCACGCCCGCGAAGGTGAACAGGAGCATCAGCGACACACCCGTGACGATCTCGGGGTTGATGATCGGGAAGTTGGACACGTTCTGGATGGTGGAGCGTACGCCGCCCTTGAAGTTATAGATACCGATCGCCGCCGCGGTACCGAGGATAGTCGCGATCACGGAGGCGAGTACGGCGATAATCAGCGTATTATACAGGCTGTTCATGATCTGAGCGTCATTGAACAGCGCGGTGTACCATTTCAGCGTAAAGCCCTTCCATACGCTCGTCTTGCCGTCGTTGAAGGAATAGGCGATCAGGTAGATGATCGGCAGGTACAGAAACGCCATGATGATAATGAAATAGATCTTGGAGCTTAGCTTTTTCATCCTGCGACCGCCTCCTTATCTCCGAATCGGTTCATCACGACAAGGAAGCCGAGGATGACGATCATCAGCACTACGGCGATCGCCGAGCCGGTGTTGTGGTCGCTCTGGAACACGCGCTCGATGACGTCACCGATCATGAACTGGGTACCGCCCAGATACTGCGCGACAAGGAAGGTCGACGCGGTGGGGACGAATACCATCGTCACGCCGGAGATGACGCCCGGCACGGACAACGGGAAGATGACCTTGGTGAATACATGAAAGCCGTTGCAGCCGAGATCCTGAGCCGCCTCGATCAGCGAGGGGTCGATCTTGGTCATCACGGCATGGATGGGCAGGATCATGAACGGCAAAAATTCATAGACCATGCCGACGATCACCGCGCCGGAGTTACCGATCAGGGTAACGTCGACGCCGAAGAGGTTCAATAGCATATCGAGAGGGCCGTAGTTTTGCAGGATCAAAACCCATGCGTAAATACGCAGCAGGAAATTCATCCACATCGGCACCATCAACAGCATGATGATCGTGCTTTGGGCACGTTGGGAGCACCGTGAAACGGAATAAGCCAGCGGATATGCCAGCACCAGACAGATCACGGTGGAGATCAGCGCGATCCCCAAGGAGTACAGGAACACTTCACTGTAGGCGGAAGCGTTCTTGAACGGCTCCAGAGAGAATTGACCGCGTTCATCGGTGAAAGCGAAGTAGATCACCATCAGCAGCGGGACGATGGTGAATACCAGCATCCAGCCGAGATACGGGATAGCGGGGCGTTTTGACTTCATCGGCTTACACCTCGCTGATCTCGGCTTTGCCGAAATCGAAACACAGCGGCACATAGGTGGCGACCTGCTCGTCGATATCGCTCTGCATGATCCACTTGCGCTCGTCGGACTCGAGGATGATCTCGTTGTGCTCACCCTTCCAGATGACCGACTCGATATAGACCTCGTCAAGATGACCTACGCCGTCGCCCGCAATATACAGCGCCTCGGGCGGCAGGGCGATCTTGATCTTCTTTCCTTCCTCAAAGTAGGTGTCGGGGATGGTGACCTCAACACCCTCGAGGAGGATGGTGGTTGTGTTATTTTCTTTATCGGAATAATAAACATCCGTAATGATATCATTCGTGGAGTTGAGGAACATCTTCTCCATGATATGGATGTTGTACGGATCGACGCGCATACCGATCGTATCCCCCGCCTTCTGCGCGACGGTAGAATGGATCAGCCACAGGCAGTTGTTGCACTTGACGCTGATCTCAAAGTGTACGCCCTTGAAGATGACGTCCTCGACAACGCCGTTGAGCTTTGCCTGATCGGGCGCTGTCACCTCGACGTCCTCGGGACGGATGACAACGTCCACGGGCCGGTTCTTCTCAAAGCCCTTGTCCACGCAGTCGAGGTCGACGCCGAGCAGACGCACCTTGCAGTCCTCGAGCATGATGCCGTTGATGATATTCGCCTCACCGATAAAGTCGGCGACAAAGGCGTTGGCGGGCTCATTATAGATGTCTTCAGGCGTGCCGACCTGTGCGATCACACCGTTGTTCATGACGCAGACACGGTCGCTCATGGTCAGCGCTTCTTCCTGATCATGGGTGACGTAAACAAAGGTCTTTTGGGTTTTTTGCTGAAGCTGTTTTAGCTCGATCTGCATATCCTTTCTCAGTTTCAAGTCAAGTGCGCCGAGCGGCTCGTCCAACAGGACGACCTTGGGGTCGCACACCAGAGCGCGCGCGATCGCGACACGCTGCTGCTGACCGCCCGAGAGCGATCGGACAGGGCGCTTCTCATAGCCCTTGAGGTCGACCACGGCGAGCATCTGCTTCACCGTTTTCGCGATCTCGGATTTCGGCATTTTCTTGAGTTTTAAGCCAAAAGCGACGTTGTCGAACACGTTCAGATGCGGGAACAGCGCATATTTCTGGAACACGGTATTGACACTGCGCTTATGGGGCGGGACATCGTTGACCTTTTCACCCTCAAAATACACCTCACCGCTCTGGGGCGTTTCAAAGCCCGCGATGATGCGCAGAGTGGTCGTCTTACCGCAGCCGGACGGTCCGAGCAGGGTAATGAACTCCTTGTCATAGATGTCGAGGCTGATATTGTTCAATATCACCTCATTGGAATACTTGAAATTGATATCCTTCAAGGATACGACAGAATTTTGCTTCAACTATCTAACCTCCTTGGTTTAGAACCGCCGCGGCGTTTTTTCCGATCTTCTCCTCCGATACCTGTCATTGCGAAGCCCGAAGCCGTAAGGTGCACCGAAGGTGCAGGCTGTGGCAATCTCCCGGTAACAGATGTTGTTTGGCGCAAAGGAAAGGACGCTGTGCGACTTTGTGGGATTGCCACGGTCGCAAGCTCCCTCGCAATGACACCGATCAAAAAACGCTCTCGTCAGCTCTACCGCTTTTATGCTTTACTGCATTATAACAGCATAAACATACAGTAATTCATTATATATGTCCGACCGCGCTTTGTCAACAAATCTCCGTGAAAAATTGACTAAAATAATCGACTTTTTTTCTCATATATATAGAATCATGCTATATTGACTTTTCGGGGGAATCAGCTATAATAAAGATGACTATGTAAGTCCAAGAAATGGCATATTCTGCCTTTATCCAAATGTCTTTTTACATAGGCAAAGGAGAATGATAATGTTCCAGATCTTTAAAGAACATCAGGGCTTCGGCAAGCAGATCATGCTGCTCGCCAAAAATGAGCTCATCAAAAAATACAAGGGCGCGGTCATCGGACCTCTCTGGTCGGTGGTAAAGCCCCTGTTCACCCTGTTCGTGTACTGGTTCGCGTTTGAGGTCGGTCTCAAAAGCGCCGGTAACGTCAAGGTCATCTTCCCCGAGCTGGGCAAGGCGGGCGGTACCTTTGAGTACAGCCGTTTCCTGTTCATGCTGATCGGCTTCATCCCCTGGTTCTTCATCAACGAAAGTATCGTCCAGGGCGCGAAGTCCATCCGTGAGAACCGCCAGTTCGTCAACAAGGTCAGCTTCCCCGTATCCACCATCATGACCTACACCTCGGTCGCGAGGCTCTATGTCCACATCTTCCTTTTGGGCTTGATGTACCTGTACATCACCTTCATCGGCGGCACCTACAAGATTCCCGGCATGGAAGAAGCGGTCACAGGCGGCATCACCCCGAGCATCTATAATCTGCAGATCCTCTTCTATATGCCGCTGATGTTCATTTTCTTCCTCGTGCTGTCATGGTCGACGGCGCCGATGTCGGCGTTCTCCCGCGACTTTGAGAACATGATCGTATCCGTCATGTCCGGTATCTTCTGGCTGTCGGGTATCATCTACGACTCCTACCTGCTGGTCGGCAAGGAACTGCCCTCTGACTTTATCCGTCACGCGATGCTGCTCAATCCGATCAACTTCTTCGCCAACGGCTACCGCAACTGCTTCCTCTATCACCGCTGGTTCTGGGATTATAAAACCGAGCTGTTTGTTTTTCTCGCCGAGCTGCTGGTCATCTTCGCGCTGGGTATCTTCAACTACAACCGCCTGCGCAAGAGACTGCCCGACGTACTGTAAGGAGGGATAAGCATGTCAGAAGCGATTATCTCTTTCAAGAACGTATCCAAGGAATATACCTTATATAAAAACGATCAGGAGCGTTTTCGCGCCCTGTTCTTCAAGCCCCGCAATGCCAAGATCAACAAAGCGCTCAAGAACGTCACCTTCGACGTCAGGCGCGGCGAGAGTATCGGTATCATCGGCGACAACGGCGCGGGCAAATCCACCATCCTCAAGATGATCACCGGCGTTGCCTTCCCCAGTGAGGGTGAGGTTCAGGTCAACGGTAAGGTCGCGGCGCTGCTCGAGCTGACCGCGGGCTTCTCCACCGAAATGACCGGCAGAGAGAACATCTACCTCAAAGGCTACATCCTCGGTTTGAAGGACGCGTATATCCGCGAGATCGAGGAGAGGATCATCGAATTTGCTCAGCTGGGCGACTATATCGATCAGCCTGTCCGTACCTACTCCAGCGGTATGAAAATGCGTCTGGGCTTTGCGATCAACGTCAACATCGACCCCGATATCCTCGTCGTTGACGAGGCGCTGTCCGTCGGTGACGCGAGCTTCAAGCGCAAGTGTAAGGACAAGATCAACGATATCATTGAGAGCGGTACCACGGTGCTGTACGTCAGCCATAACCCCGAGTCGGTCACCGAGATCTGCGACCGCGCGCTGTATCTGAAAAAGGGCGAGCTGATGTATGACGGCAACGTCAAAGAGGCGTACGCCATGTACACCAAGGTAAAGGAAGAAGAAAAGAAGAAGAAAGCCGCCGAGAAGAAAAAGAAGGACGCCGCGAAAAAGGCTGCCGCGGCAAAAGAAGCCGAGAAAAAGGCATAATAAATATTGTAGGGCGGGGGCTTGCTCCCGCCGAACTATTATCAAACATTTTATACCGAGGCTGCTATGATCGACAGTGTAATCAAAAACGAGATAACCATGAGCGCGGCGTACATCGAGCGCAAAGGGCTGTATCAGGACGGCGTTTGTATCGTCGGCTCTCACCCTGTCGCACATTATCTCAGCAAGACAACCGAAGCTCTGGGCGGTGAAGTACCGCTGTTTTCCTCTGTTACGGACGTACAGGGGAATTTTTCGCGTTTATGGTATGTCATTGAGGCAGAGAATTACAACGCGGATGAGCTTGACGCTGCCATCCGCTCGGCGGAACAAAAGCAAGCGGAGTTCCTTTGTATTATTCTTTTACCGAATATTAAGCAGAATGCTGTCATCCAGAAATACGCTGAGATGGAGCTGTTCACCGCGATGGGCGATGTGCTCGATCCGCTGAGAAAACAGCTCAGCGGTCATCAAAATGTCCGCGCAATTTTCCTTGACAGAATTTTCGGCGGTGAATTCGACTGCTTCAATCTTGCCGCGATCTCCCGTGAAGCGCAGGAAAACAACACCATCCGCCTCACGCAGTCGATGGCGAACCGCTACGCCTCCGCCCTGTACATCTCTGATGCGATCGACGCGGTGTTCACCGTCAGCAGATACGGTAAAGCGGGCAACGTCTATAACGCATCGTCCTTCTACCTCAGCGAGTATCAGCTGATGAGCGAGATCTACATCATGCTCGCGCGTCACGGGGTAAAGCTGACCGTCACCGGAAGCTCCGTTCGTTGGGCTATGAGAACGTCTGCGATTTCTCCGACGCGCTACGCTATACCCTGCTGCACCATCTGGAGCGCTTCAGCATCCAGACCGACCGCATCCATGACGGCTACAGCGGCAAGCTGAACACCCTGCGCGTTATCGAAAAAGACATGCTGCGCGAGATCGACCGCATCTGCCGCAAGCATGACATCAAATATTTCATCAGCTACGGCACCATGCTCGGCGCGGTACGTCACGGCGGATTCATCCCGTGGGATGACGATGTGGACGTCGCCATGCTGCGCAGTGAATTTGAAAAGTTCCGTCAAATTGCTCCAAAAGAATTAAACGAGCGCTTCAGCTATGAAAGCCATGTGAACAACAACGGCTATCACTACTTTTTTGACAGGCTCACGGCGAAGGACACCTACTTTGCCTCCAAATATTCCGACGACTACGAAATGCACAAGGGCATCTCGATCGACATCTTTGTCGTCGACAATGTTCCCGCCGACCCGAAGGCGGCTTACCGCTTCTGGAAGGGTCTGATGCGCCGCCGCATGATCATGAACGTGCGCTGGAAGAATACCGCGAGAAAAGGCAAGGCATATCTGCTCAGCAAGCTCCTGCTGCCCTTCCTGCGGCTGAGAAGCATGGACAGCTACTCGCGCTCCTATGAAAAGGCGGTGCGCAAATACGAGCACAAGGACACGGGTTGGGTCATGCCCGCCTCATCCGATCACAAATACCGCGGCACCTTCCCCGTCGAGACCTTCAGCGAGGTCATCCCCTACCGCTTTGATGACGTCGACACCTTCATCCCGGTCGGGTACAAGGACTTCCTCAAGGCGTGGTACACGGACAACTACATGGAGATGCTCCCGCTGAGTCAGCAAAACCCCTTCCACGATTATTATCGGCTGGATCTGGGCACGCATATACAGGAAGGCGCCGAGCCGCAGTATGATTATATGGGAGAATTACTGTAGGGACGGTCATTGACCGTCCGCGGACGAGCAATGCTCGTCCCTACGATATAAAGGAGGATACATTATGATATTCGCAGTTATCTTGGCGGGCGGTACAGGCTCGCGCATGGGCTCCACCGATATGCCCAAGCAGTTCTTGGAGATCAAGGGCAAGCCCATCCTCAATCACACCATCGAAAAATTCCTGCCGAACCCGCGGTTTGAGAAGATCATCGTCCTCTCCCCCAAGGCGTGGATCGGCCACACCAAGGAGCTTGTCCGCAAGCATACCGGCAAAAACAACAAGATCGCGGTCATAGAGGGCGGCGCGACCCGCAACGATACCATCATGAACGCGATCAACTATATCGACAGGGAATACGGTCTTGACGATGATACCGTGATCGTCACCCACGACAGCGTACGCCCGTTCGTCACGCATAGGATCATCGATGAGAATATAAAAACAGCTCTCAGCTGTGGCGCGTGCGACACCGTCATCCCCGCCACCGGGATGTATCAGGGTCAGACGCCCCAGAGCTTCAAGGCGAAGCTGTTGCGCGACTCCTACAACAGCCTGACAGACGACGAGAAAGAGATCCTCACCGACGCGGCAAAGATCCTCGTCATGAAGGGTATCAAAGTCAAGCTGGTACAGGGCGAGACGTTCAACATCAAGATCACCTACCCCTATGATTTGAAGATCGCACGATCTCTTTTAGATGAGGAAACAGAATGATCAACACAGTATACCGCCTGTGCGCGCCGCGCAGGTTTGAAATCGCGTTCAGCGACCTTGACGTCACACAGGGCGTGATCGTACGACCGACCCACCTCTCGATCTGTAACGCCGACCAGCGCTACTATCAGGGCACGCGCGACATCAAGGTGCTCAAAGAAAAATTGCCCATGGCGCTGATCCACGAAGGGATCGGACAGGTCGTCTATGACAGCACCGGCAGCTTTCGGCCGGGCGACCGCGTCGTCATGGTGCCCAATATCCCCTGCGAAGAGGACGAGGTGATCGCCGAAAACTACCTCAGATCAAGCAAGTTCTGCGGCAGTTCCTCGGACGGTTTCATGCAGGAATACTATCAGCTCACTCCCGACCGTCTGGTCAAGCTCCCCGAGAGCGTCGATTTGGACGTTGCCGCGTTCACCGAGTTGGTATCTGTCAGCGTACACGCGATCACACGCTTCAAGTCGGTCGCGCATAACCGCCGTGAGATCGTCGGCGTATGGGGCGACGGCAACCTCGCCTATATCACCTCACTCCTGCTCAAAAAGATGCTCCCGCACAGCGAGATCCACGTGTTCGGCATCAACCGCGAGAAGCTCTCTGACTTTTCCTTTGCCGACGGTACCCATCTGACCACCGATATCCCCGAGGGTCTGGCGCTTGACCATGCCTTTGAATGTGTCGGCGGCAACGGTTCTCCCATCGCGATCGAGCAGATCATCGGCGTCATCCGTCCCGAGGGCACGATCTCGATCCTCGGCGTGAGCGAATATCCCGTGCCGATCAACACGCGTATGATCCTCGAAAAAGGACTGCGGCTCTTCGGCACCAGCCGATCGGGCAGAATCGATTTTCAGCGCACGGTCGAGCTGTACCGCGAATACCCCGAGATCCCGATCCACCTGAGCCGTCTGGTCGGCAATATCGTGGAGATCAACAATTACGCCGATATCAAAGAGGCGTTCGAGGTTGATATCAAAAAGGCGTTCGGCAAGACCATTATGCACTGGAATATATAAAAAGGCTCCCTTTCCTAAGAGAGCTGTCAGCAAAGCTGACTGAGGGTTTATCAAATCACTCATACAAGCACAGAATCATGTCGAGTAGGGTACGGCGCTTGCGACGTACCACATATCTGAAACGTATATTT
>CACWXE010000013.1 GCA_902764715.1 uncultured Ruminococcus sp.
TCTGTCGAGCATGTACAGGATACCGTTGAGAAGATCCTGATCGAGAACGGTCACGCCAGAACCGCGAAGGAGTTCATCCTTTATCGTGCGGAGCGTACCAGAGTCCGCGAGATGAACACCAAGCTGATGAAGATCTATGAGGATCTGACCTTCAAATCCGCCAAAGATAACGACGTCAAGCGTGAGAACGCCAACATCGACGGCGATACCGCGATGGGCACTATGCTCAAGTACGGTTCCGAGGGCGCAAAGGAATTTTATCAAATGTATGTCCTCAACCCCAAGTTCGCCAAGGCGCACCGTGAGGGCGACATCCACATCCATGACCTCGACTTTTTGACCCTCACCACCACCTGCTGCCAGATCGATTTGTTGAAGCTCTTCAAGGACGGCTTTAGCACCGGTCACGGCTTCATCCGTGAACCCAACGATATCTCCACCTACGGCGCGCTCGCCTGCATCGCGATCCAGTCTAACCAGAACGACCAGCACGGCGGTCAGTCTGTACCGAACTTCGATTACAGCATGGCGCCCGGCGTTACCAAGACCTATAACAAGCGTTATCGCGCGAACCTCGCGCGCGGCGCTGAGCTGCTCGCCGACGACGAGAACGCCAAGGAAAACATCGAAGCGATCTGTGCCGCGGCGGAAGCCACTACCGGCGACCTCGCCAAGCTCGAATCCACCGCTGAGTACGACGCGAAGGAGCTCGAGCTGCTGACCGGTCAGTACGGCGAGAAGATCGCCGGAAAATTACAGCGTTTCGCGAAGAAGCACGCGCTTGCCGAGACCGACCGCGCGACCTTCCAGGCGATGGAAGCGGTCGTCCACAACCTCAACACCATGCACTCCCGCGCGGGCGCTCAGGTACCGTTCTCCTCCATCAACTACGGCACCGACACCTCTCCCGAGGGCAGAATGGTCATCAAGAATATCCTGCTCGCCACCGAAAAGGGTTTAGGCAACGGCGAGACCCCGATCTTCCCCGTCCACATCTTCAAGGTCAAGGAGGGCGTCAACTACAATCCCGAGGATCCCAACTACGATCTGTTCAAGCTGAGCTTCCGCGTATCGGCAAAGCGCCTCTTCCCCAACTACGCTTTCATCGACGCGCCCTACAACCTTGCCTACTATAAAGAAGGCCGTCCCGAGACCGAGGTAGCTTACATGGGCTGCCGTACCCGCGTCATCGGCAACCGCCACGATCCTTCCCGCGAGATCACCTACGGCAGAGGTAACCTGAGCTTCACCTCCATCAACCTGCCGCGTCTCGCGATCCTTTCCAACAAAAACATCGACTTCTTCTTCGATCAGCTCGACCGCATGCTCGATCTGTGCATCGACCAGATCCTCGAGCGCTTTGAGATTCAGTGCCAGAAGCACGTTCGCAACTATCCGTTCCTGATGGGTCAGGGCGTATGGATCGACTCCGACAAGCTCTCGATCGACGACGAGGTACGCGAGGTCTTGAAGCACGGCACCCTGTCCATCGGCTTTATCGGCTTGGCGGAAGCGCTGGTCGCCCTGATCGGCAAGCATCACGGCGAAAGCGAAGAGGCTCAGCGTCTGGGTCTGGAGATCGTCTCCTTCATGCGCAAGAAGCTGGATAAGCAGAGCGAAAAGACCGGTCTGAACTTCACCTGCCTCGCGACTCCGGCAGAGGGTCTGTCCGGCAGATTCGTCCGCATCGACAAGGAGCGCTTCGGCTCCATCAAGGGCGTGACCGACCGCGAGTATTACACCAACTCCTTCCATGTCCCGGTCTACTTCCCCATCAACGCCTTCGATAAGATCAAGCTCGAGGCGCCGTATCACGCGCTGACCAACGCGGGTCATATCTCCTACATCGAGCTCGACGGCGATCCCTCCGAGAACCTCGAGGCATTCGAGCAGGTCGTTCGCTGCATGAAAGAAGAGGGTATCGGCTACGGCTCGATCAACCATCCCGTCGACCGCGATCCCGTCTGCGGCTACACCGGCATCATCGGCGATTATTGCCCGCAGTGCGGCAGAAAGATCATCAAGAACGGCGCGCAGGTCGAGCGTATCCGCCGTATCACCGGCTATCTTGTCGGTACTCTTGACCGCTTCAACAACGCCAAAAAGGCAGAGGTCAAGGACAGAGTCAAGCACAGTGTGATCGCCGCAGACGACTGCGGCTGTGACCTAGAGGCGGTTTGACTGAATAACACATAAGCATTTGTAGGGGAGCAACGGCTCCCCTACTTTTTCCGAATGATTCGTATTACCGCAAAGCAAACGGAACATCATCTGTAGGGGAGGGGCTTGCTCCTCCCGAAACATTTCCGTTTGATTCAGGACAGAGCGAAACAGATTATGCTTCTCCTCAACCTGTGTTTCAGTATGTCCTACGTCCTACCCGGGAGGAGCAAGCCCCTCCCCTACAAATACTAAAGGAGCAAATCATGTCCGAAACCAAAACACCCCTGCGCCTTGCGGGCGTTGTCAGAGAAAGCATCGTAGACGGTCCCGGTATCCGCATGACGGTCTTTGTACAGGGCTGTCCGCACCACTGCAAGGGCTGTCACAATCAGCATACATGGGACTTTGAGGGCGGTTATCAAAGCTCGGTCGAGCGTGTGCTCGAAGAAGCCGCCAAGGATCCGCTGCTCAAGGGCGTGACCCTGTCGGGCGGCGAGCCCTTCTGTCAGGCAGAGGCGCTGACCGTGCTGGCGAAAAGAGCGCACGAGATGGGGCTGAACGTCTTTTGCTACAGCGGCTTCACCTTTGAAAAGCTGATGGCGGATTTTGATACGCACCCCGAGTATAAGACGCTGCTCGAGCAGTGCGACTGGCTGGTGGACGGTCCCTTTGTCGAGGAAGAGATGAGCCTGATGCTCCATTTCCGCGGCAGCCGCAACCAGCGCATCTTAGATGTACCGCAATCCCTCAAAGAGGGCAAGGCGGTGCTGTCGGAATACCACTGACAGCGTTTCCGTTTAGCCACAGTCGAATATAAGTATTTGAAAGAGCGTCGGAAATCCGGCGCTTTTTTAGTGAGGAGTTAGGAGTTGAGGTGCTGTCCAAATCTTTGATTTGGCATACAGCACCCATGCTCGTCGTCACTCGCTGAACTCGGTAGGCATATCCGGTTGGTATGCCTTGACCTCGTATCGCGGCTCCTCCTCTCCCCATAATCCGGTGAATTATGGGGTCCCCAATACTCCCAAAAAGCGGAGCATACTTGCGAACGCTGATTGGCTGAGAGCTACTGTGAGGAGTGAGGAGTTGTGGGAAACACTTCGTGTTTTGGATTATAAAAGCCTTCCCCTCGGGGGCGCATGACTGAAAATTGAAGACTGAAAACTGAAGAATGAATAATTGTGGGAAACACTTCGTGTTTTGGATTTATATAGCCTTCCCCTCGGGGGGAAGGTGTTGTCGACCAACGGGAGACGGATGAGGGGACTACTCTTCCTATTGAAACCGGACTCGGTAAGGCAGTGCGTTAACCGAGAAAAACAGAAACGATTTACACTCTTTGTAAAGATGATCTTTCGGCTAACTCAGCCCCTCATCCGACTCGGCATACGCCGAGCCACCTTCCCCCCAAGGGGAAGGCTTTTTCCTCACTCCTCACTCCCTCCTCCCCTTTTCGTTGTTTTTCACAACTTCTCACACTTCTTTTTGCTAACTTTGTCCTGTTGTAAAACGGTGGATTTTGTGATAAAATGAATGTGTATGTAAGATTGATCTACATAATTCTTTTACAGAATAATCATTCAATACACACATCTTGAAAGGATGGAAAACCATGGTAGTTAAGGATATTATTGACATCTTAGAGGGCGAAGTCATCTGTGAGGGGAACCTCGACGCCGAAATCAAAACCGCCTGCGGTTCCGATATGATGAGCGACGTGCTGGCATTCGTCAAGGATCAGAGCGTTCTGCTGACCGGTCTGGTCAACCCGCAGGTCGTGCGCACCGCCGAGATGATGGACATGGCGTGCATCGTCTTTGTCCGCGGAAAAATGCCCGATCAGGGGATCATCGATCTCGCCGAACAGCGCGACATCACCCTGATCAAGACCCGCTACAGAATGTTTACCGCCTGCGGCAAGCTCTATGAGGGCGGACTTTCCGGAGGTACCGCGGTATGAGCAACATCCATCTTCATTACGAGGTCAGCGGAGAGGACTTCACCCGTGCCGGTGAAGCGTCCGGTTCCGTCAAAAAGCGCCTCAAAGCGCTGGGCTACAACACCGACGCCATCCGCAGAGTCGCGATCGCGATGTACGAGGCGGAGATCAACATGGTCATCCACGCCGAGGGCGGCTTTGTCGACGTCGACATTTTCCCCGATCATGTGAATGTTCTGCTCTCCGACAAGGGACCCGGCATCCCCGACGTCGAAAAGGCGATGCAGGAGGGCTTTTCCACCGCGCCCGATAACGTCCGCAACCTCGGCTTCGGCGCGGGCATGGGTCTGCCCAATATCAAGAAATACACCGACGACATGCGGATCGAGACCGAGATCGGCAAGGGCACGGACTTGTATTTGACTGTCAATGTGAAAGAATCTTAGTTTTAATTAGGAATGAGGAGTTAGGAATTAGGAATTGACGGTGGGTTCCACCCACACCCATTTGTAGAAATTCTACAGATCCAAAACGCGTCACACGTTTCCCGAAACACCTCATTACTAATTACTAATTTGATCCTAAAAGGTAATATCATGAAAAATTATTTCCACTCTGTCGTGCTGGACGCGGATCTGTGCTGCGGGTGTACCAACTGCCTCAAGCGCTGTCCCACCGAAGCGATCCGTATCCGTGACGGCAAGGCGCATATCCTCTCCGAGAGGTGCATCGACTGCGGCGAGTGCATCCGCATCTGTCCGCATCACGCTAAACGCGCCCGTTCCAATTCAATAGAAGAGATCAAACCCTTTAAGGTCAAGATCGCCATCCCCGCGCCCGCGCTGTTCGGTCAGTTCAACAACCTCAACGATATCGACATCGTGCTGACCGGTCTGCGCGCCATGGGCTTTGACGTCATTTATGAGGTCAGCCGCGCGGCGGAGCTCGTGAGCGAGGCGACACGCCAACTGATAAGGGATAAGAAGCTGCGCTTCCCGATCATCAGCTCGGCATGTCCCGCGATCGTCCGACTGATCAAGATCCGCTTTCCCGAGCTGTGCGGCAACGTCATGCCGCTTTTGGCGCCTATGGAGATCGCCGCGAGGATGGCGCGCCGTGAGGTGATCGACATCACGGGGCTGAGCGACGACGACATCGGCGTGTTCTTTATCACGCCCTGCCCCGCCAAGGTCACCGAGATCAACAACCCGAACGGCTGTGAGAAAAGCGCTGTCACCGGTGCGATCGCGATCTCGCAGATCTACCCCGAGCTCACCTCCAAGATGGATAAGCTCAAGACCGTGGAGCCGATCGCCCAATCCGGCTTGATCGGCGTAGGCTGGGCGACCTCCGGCGGTGAGGCTGCCGCCATGCTGGGCGACAAATACTTAGCTGCCGACGGCATCGAGAACGTCATCCGCGTCCTCGAGGA
The DNA here is from genome assembly GCA_902764715.1 of uncultured Ruminococcus sp. GTDB lineage: Bacteria > Bacillota > Clostridia > Oscillospirales > Acutalibacteraceae > Ruminococcoides. Next base: position 5,535 of record CACWXE010000013.1, read on the forward strand.
GCTGGAGGATGAGCACATCCACGGCGTCGATTTCATCGAGCTCAACGCCTGCTCCGGCGGCTGTGTCGGCGGCGTCTTAGCTGTCGAGAATCCCTATGTCGCGCAGGCGCGTATCCAGAATCTGCGCAAGTATCTGCCCGTTTCTCTCAACCACCTCGACCGCAGGGAGATCGACGGGATGAAATGGGAGAATGAGCTGGAATTCAACGCCGAGAGCTTCCGCCTGTCGGACGACATCATCGAGGCGATGGATATGATGGAGAAGATGGAGGAGATCTGCAAGACCCTGCCCGGACTGGACTGCGGCTCCTGCGGCGCTCCGACCTGCCGCGCACTGGCGGAGGACATCGTCAAGGGCATCGCCAAGGAGACCGAATGTATCCACAAGCTCAAGGCGAAGATCCAGTCCGTCTACGATCAGCTGGGTAATCTATGAGTGAGAATCAACTGACTCCGCGCGAGCAGGAGTATCTGGACTGCGAGGTGCCGATGGTAGAAAATGGCGCCGCCGCAAAACGGCTCACCGTCGGGATCCTGACCTCACTGGTGCAGTCGATCGTCACACCGGGCGGCGGCAAGGCTGATCAAAAGCTGTTCCGCACCATCCGCGAGATCCGCTATACCAAATACAAAAAGGCGGTGCTCCGCAAGCTCGACGGCACAACCGAAAAGAACGATGAAAAAATCCTCAAGAAGCTCAACAAAAAGGAATTCGTCTTAGGTTCGGACAGCTTCGATCCCGATGAATACACCAGACAGATCTATGAGGAATATATGAAAACGCATGGCGAAAAGTAATTGTTTCCGAAAACAGCCTTCCCCTCGGATAACCGCCGATTAAATCAACGTAACAATAACATTGTCATTGCGAAGCCCGAAGCCTCCCGTAGGGAGGTGCCGTGAAACGGCAGGCTGTGGCAATCCCCTTGTCATTAATACCATGAACAGTAAGCATCTGCTCCTATCAGGGGGATTCCCACGGTCGCGCGACACACGTGTCGAAGCTCCCTCGGAATGACAACGAATACGAAAAATACATTAATCGTCGTTTCCTCGAAAGGAAAGCTTTATTCACCGAAAGGAATCAGAATAATGAAAGTCAAAGAACTGATCGACCAACTGGAATTAAAGATCCTCGTGGAGGATGACCTTGACCGCTCGGTTGAGGATTGCTATATCGGCGACCTGCTCAGCTGGGTCATGGGCAGAGCGCCTGCCGACAGCGCGTGGCTGACCGTCATGGGCAATATCAACAGTATCGCTGTGGCGACGCTGGCGGATGTGAGCTGTATCATCCTCGTAGAGAACGCCGCGCTCGACGATAACGCGCGTCAGAAGGCGGAGATGCACGGCGTGAACATCCTCACCACCGAGGAAAACGCCTACCGGCTCGCTGTCAAGATCAGCAAGCTGCTCGAAGGATAATTCTTATGCAGAAATATTATTACGACCTGCACCTGCATTCCTGCCTGTCGCCGTGCGGCGATATGGACATGACGCCCAACAATATCGTCAACATGGCAAAGCTGCTGGGGCTGGATGTGATCGCGCTGACCGACCACAACACCTCGCTCAACTGCGAGGCGGCGATCAAGGTCGGCGAGGAGGTCGGCGTACTGGTCATCCCCGGGATGGAGCTGACCACCAGCGAGGATATCCACGCGGTATGCCTCTTCCCCACCCTCGAAAAAGCGCTGGCTTTCTCACAGTATGTCGACGAAAGCCGCATCCATATCAAGAACAGAGCGGAGATCTACGGACGACAGGTGCGGATGAACGAAAACGATGAAGAGATCGGTGAGATCGAGGATCTGCTCCTGCCCGGCTCTTTCATCGGCATGTATGACGCGTACCGCAAGGCGAAGGAGTTCGGCGGTATCTGCTACCCCGCCCACATCGACCGTGACTCGCTGTCGATCCTCGCCGTACTCGGAGAGATCGATCCCTACTGCGGGTTTCAAACTGCGGAGCTTGCCGACATCTCCAAATTGGACGAGCTGAAAAAACAGCATCCGATATTAGAAAAGATGAACATCATCACCTGCTCCGACGCGCATTACCTCGAGAATATGCGCGACGCGGCGAATACCTTGGAGCTGCCTGAGCTGACAAGAGAAGCGGTAATTGAATATCTGGACACACAAAGATGACCGTCTTGCAGATTTGTAAGGCGGTTGTTTCTTTTGGATAGGAGGATGATAGGAAAACTGAAGACTGAAAATTGAAGACTGAAGAATGCATAATGATAATTGTAAGGAAGCGTTTCGGTATATTTGTAGGGGAGGGTCTTTGAGGAGTTGTCCAAATCTGTGATTTGGTTTACAACTCCCATGCAACAGCGCTCCAAGAGCAGATTTATCTGCGATTGGCTAAGCGCCACTGCTGCTGCTCCCGCGGTAGAACGTTGGTCATGATGCAATGTCCGTTGAGGAGCTGAACGTATTGTAGGGTACGGCATTTATGACGTACCGCAGAATGACGGGCGTTTCCGATACCGAAAGCGTGAGATAGGAATACAACACCTCTGCCATGCGGATGGTCAATGACCATCCCTACGGAGGACAGGAGTTTTGGATTATAAAAGCCTTCCCCTCGGGGGGCGCGTGCGCCTTTATCTATACCACTGTAACGTGTAGCAGAATCAAAAAAAGCCTTCCCCTCGGGGGGAAGGTGTCGACCAACGGGAGACGGATGAGGGGACAACCTTTCCTGTAGATGCAGGATTCGGTAGGGCTGAATGTCTACCGAGGATAACAGAAATGTCTTACTCTCTTTGTTAAGATGATCTTTCGGTTAACTCAGCCCCTCATCCGACTCGGCATTCGCCGAGCCACCTTCCCCCCGAGGGGAAGGCTTTTTTCTCAACTCCTCACTCCTAACTCCTAACTCCTCACTCCCCGTCGCTTCACTGCTTTAAAACTTGCAAAAGTGATGGTGTTTTGCAGGAAATAATTCTGTTATGGAATATTAAACGCCGTGTTTCGGATAAAACAATCCCTTGTCAGATCCTATCAAATATGGTTAGCTTTTGCTAACTTTCTGAGAATGAAAATCCCTGCATTTTTTGGCGATATTTGCACGAAAAATTTGCGTTAATTTATAGACAATCCGACTCAAATGTGGTATGATGGTAGCGTAAGTATGTATAGGTTTTTATCGATGATGAATCGCTGTTTCGCAAGAGCCTATTTGAATTATTCGCTACAATTCGCTTACAAAGAATTTGTTCAAGGAGGAATTAAGATGCTTAAAAAAATCAGCAGCCTGCCGTTTCAGGGCACACCTGAACAGGAAGCGCAGCTCAAGGAAGTCATCCGGAAGCATAAGGATGATCCCGGCGCTGTGATGCCCGTATTGCAGGAGGCACAGGACATCTACGGCTATCTGCCGCTTGAGGTTCAGCAGATGATCGCGGAGGGTCTGAACGTTCCCGTAGACGAGGTGTACGGCGTTGCGACCTTCTACAGCCAGTTTGCGCTCTCCCCCAAGGGTAAGTATAACATCAGCGTATGCCTGGGTACCGCCTGCTACGTCAAGGGCTCCGGCGACGTGCTCAACAGACTTTCCAGTGAGCTGGGCATCGAGGCTGAGGAATGTACCATGGACGGTATGTTCTCGCTGACAGCCTGCCGCTGCATCGGCGCGTGCGGTCTGGCTCCCGTCATGACCGTCAACGACGATGTTTACGGTCGTCTGGTCGCCGACGATGTACCCTCGATCCTCGCGAAATATAAGGAAGCGTAATGAGAGAGCTATCCCTGAATGTCATGGATGTGGCGCAGAACTCGGTGCGAGCCGAGGCGACTGTCGTGCGCATCACCGTGACCGAGAGCGACAAAGACGATCGGCTGACGATCGAGATCGCCGACAACGGCTGCGGCATGACGCAGGAACAGGTACAACAGGTCATCGACCCGTTCTTTACCACGCGTACCACACGCAAGGTCGGGCTGGGAGTCCCGCTGTTCAAGCTCAGCGCTGAACAGACCGGCGGCAGCTTTGACATACAGAGCGAAAAGGGCAAGGGTACCGTTACCACTGCCACGTATGTCAAATCGCATGTGGACATGACCCCCTTGGGAGATATCAACTCCACCGTCAAGATCCTGATCCAATGCAATCCGGATATCGACTTTGTCTATACCTGCACCACCGACAACGGCAGCTTTACCCTCGACACAAGGGAGCTGCGCGAGGTGCTGGGTGACGTCAGTCTGGACACGCCCGACGTGCTGGAATGGATCGCGGATTATTTAGAAGAAAACACAAAGAGCATATATGGAGGTGCGTAAAAATGAAATCTTTAGCTGAGTTAAAGGCGATCAGAGATAAGGCACAGGCTGAGATGCGGATCCGTCAGGAGAACCCCAACGCTGCCCGCGTACTGGTCGGCATGGCTACCTGCGGAATCGCGGCAGGCGCCAGACCCGTTCTCAACGCCTTTGTAGAGGAGATCGCGAAGCGCGGTCTCAAGGATGTTACCGTAACACAGACAGGCTGCATCGGCATCTGTCAGTATGAGCCGGTCGTCGAGATCGAGATCCCCGGTGAGGAGAAGGTCACCTACGTCAAGATGACACCCGAAAAGGCTGTCAAGGTCGTCAACGATCATCTCGTCAACCACAATGTCATCACCGAGTACACCATCGGCACTGCCACAAGATAAGGAGGACTAAATGTATCGTTCTAATGTACTTGTTTGCGGCGGTACCGGCTGTACCTCGTCAAACAGCTTACAAATTGCCGAGAAGCTCAAGGAAGAGCTGATCAAGAAGGGACTCGAAAAGGAAGTCAACGTCATCACCACCGGCTGCTTCGGTCTGTGCGCGTTGGGTCCGATCATGGTCGTCTACCCCGAGGGCTCCTTCTATTCGATGGTCAACATCGACGATGTTCCCGAGATCGTGGAGGAGCATCTGAACAAGGGTCGTATCGTGACCCGTCTCTTGTATCAGGAGACCGTCGATAACGATTCCATCAAATCTCTGAACAAAACCGCTTTCTATGAGAAGCAGAAGCGTGTCGCGCTGCGCAACTGCGGCGTCATCGACCCCGAGAAGATCGACGACTACATCGCGCAGGACGGTTACGCGGCACTGGGTAAGGTGCTCACCGAGATGACCCCCGAGGAGGTCATCCAGACCATGCTGGACTCCGGCTTGCGCGGCAGAGGCGGCGCGGGCTTCCCCACCGGTCTGAAATGGAAATTCGCGCGCGGCAACGACGCGGATCAGAAGTACGTCTGCTGTAACGCGGATGAGGGCGACCCCGGCGCGTTCATGGATCGTTCCGTCCTCGAGGGCGACCCCCATGTCGTGCTCGAAGCAATGGCGATCGCAGGCTACGCGATCGGCGCTTCTCAGGGCTATATCTACGTTCGTGCGGAGTATCCGATCGCCGTCAAACGTCTGCAGATCGCGATCGATCAGGCGCATGAATACGGTCTCTTAGGCGAAGATATCTTCGGAACAGGCTTCAACTTCGACATCAAGATCCGTCTGGGCGCAGGCGCGTTCGTATGCGGTGAGGAAACCGCTCTGATGACCTCCATCGAAGGTAAACGCGGCGAGCCCAGACCCCGTCCTCCGTTCCCGGCAGTCAAGGGTCTGTATCAGAAGCCCACTACCCTCAACAACGTTGAGACCTACGCGAACATCCCGCAGATCATCCTGAAAGGCGCGGACTGGTTCGCTTCTATGGGTACCGAAAAGAGCAAGGGTACCAAGGTATTCGCCTTAGGCGGCAAGATCAACCACACCGGTCTGGTCGAGGTCCCGATGGGCACCACGCTGAGAACCATCATCGAAGAGATCGGCGGCGGCATCCCCGGCGGCAAGAAGTTCAAGGCCGCGCAGACGGGCGGTCCCTCCGGCGGCTGTATCCCGGCTCAGCACCTCGACATCGAGATCGATTACGATAACCTGATCGCCATCGGCTCCATGATGGGCTCCGGCGGTCTGATCGTCATGGACGAGACCGACTGTATGGTCGATATCGCCAAGTTCTTCCTCGAGTTCACCGTTGACGAGAGCTGCGGTAAGTGTACGCCCTGCCGTATCGGCACCAAGCGCCTCTTAGAGATGCTCGAAAAGATCACCAAGGGTCAGGGTACCCTCGAGATGCTCGACGAGATGGAGGCGCTGTGTAACTACATCAAGGCGAACTCCCTGTGCGGTCTGGGTCAGACAGCACCCAACCCCGTTCTCTCCACCCTGCACTTCTTCCGTGACGAGTATGTCGCTCACGTTGTCGACAAGAAGTGTCCCGCGGGCGTATGTAAGGATCTGCTCCAGTACACCATCGTCAAGGACAGCTGTATGGGCTGCTCACTGTGCTCCCGCAAGTGCCCCGTCGGCGCGATTTCCGTCACCGACTACATCCCCGAGGGCAAGAAGAGACCCGCCTTTGAAATCGACCATAAGAAGTGTATCAAGTGCGGCGCTTGTATGGATTCTTGTAAGTTCAAGGCTATCGTCAAGGGTTAAGGGAAAGGAGAACCAACATGGAAATGCTTAACATCAAAATCAACGGCAAGGATTATACCGTTGAAAAGAATACAACGATTCTTCAAGCGTGCCATCAGTTCGGTATCAAGATCCCGACCTTGTGCTACCTGAAGGATATCAATGAGATCGGCGCCTGCCGTATGTGTCTGTGCGAGGTCAAGGGCGCGCGTTCCTTAGTCGCCGCCTGCGTCTACCCCATCGACCGTGAGGGCACCGAGATCTTCACCAATACACCGCAGATTCGTCAGAATCGCAAGACCACCCTCGAGCTGCTGCTCAGTAACCACGACAAGAAATGTCTGTCCTGCCCCCGCAGCGACAACTGCGAGCTGCAGCAGCTGTGTCTGGAATACGGCGTAGATGAAAACAAATACGCCGGCGCCGAGACTCATTATGAAGAAGACCACTCCACCCTGCACCTTGTCCGCAACAACAACAAGTGTATCCTTTGCCGCCGTTGCGTAGCCGCTTGTAAAGAGCAGTTCGTCGGCGTCATCGGCGCGAACAACCGCGGCTTTGATACCGCGATCGGCTGTGCGTTCGACAAAGATCTGGGCGAGGTCAGCTGTGTGAGCTGCGGTCAGTGTACCGTAGTATGCCCCACCGGCGCTCTGGTCGAGAAGGACAACACCGCCGAGGTATTCGAGGCGCTGGCTGATCCGACCAAGCACGTTGTCGTCCACACCGCGCCGTCCATCCGCGCGACCCTGGGCGAGTGCTTCGATATGCCGATCGGCTCACTTGTCACCGGCAAGATGGTGACCGCGCTGAAGATGCTCGGCTTCGACAAGGTATTCGATACCAACTTCGGCGCTGACCTGACCATCATGGAAGAGGGCACCGAGTTCATCCAGAGAGTGAAGAACGGCGGCACACTGCCGATGATCACCTCCTGCTCACCCGGCTGGGTCAAGTTCTGTGAGCACTATTATCCCGACCTTCTCCCCCATCTGTCCACCTGTAAGTCCCCGCAGCAGATGCAGGGCGCGATGATCAAGAGCTACTACGCCGAGAAGGCGGGCATCGATCCGCGCGATATCGTCGTCGTATCCGTCATGCCCTGCGTCGCGAAGAAGTTCGAGATCACCCGTGACGATCAGGGTCACGACGATATGCAGGATAACGATATCTCCATCTCCACCAGAGAGCTGGCGAAGATGATCAAGACCGCGGGTATCCAGTTCACCGCGCTTGAGGACAGCGATTTCGATCCGCTCATGGCGGTCGGCTCCGGCGCGGGTACCATCTTCGGCGCGACCGGCGGCGTTATGGAAGCGGCGCTGAGAACCGTTGCCGATGTACTCACCGGCGAGGATCTCAAGCAGATCGACTACAACGAGGTACGCGGTACCGACGGCATCAAGGAAGCTACCTATGACGTAGCCGGCATGACCGTCAAGGTCGCTGTTGTCAGCGGTCTGAAGAATGCCGCTGTCATCCTCGACAAGATCAGAGCGGGTGAAGCGGACTATCAGTTCGTCGAGATCATGTGCTGCCCCGGCGGCTGTGTCAACGGCGGCGGTCAGCCCATCCAGCCCGGTCACGTGCGCAACTTCGTCGACCTCAAGGCGCTCAGAGCCAAGGCACTGTATCAGGACGACCTCAATCTGCCGATCAGAAAGAGCCACGACAACCCCGAGATCAAAGCGATCTACGAGGAGTTCCTCGGCGAGCCCGGCTCCCACAAGGCGCATGAGCTGCTGCATACCTCTTACGTCAAGAGAAAGAAGAACTTTGTATAATAGAATTGTAGCGATTCTGATAATACACCGAACGCCCGAGAGTGATCTCGGGCGTTTTGTTGTGTTCATTTTTAATTGTAAGGAAGCGTTACAGTATATTTATAGGGGGAGCAGCATGCTGCTCCCGCGGCAGGGCGTCTGTTGAGATGTAACGTCGGTTGAGGAGATGTGCGTTCTGTAGGGTACGGCGCTCAACACGCGTGTTCGACGTACCGCGGCAGGGCGTAGGTTGAGATGTAACGTCGGTTAAGGAGATGTGCGTTTTGTAGGGTACGGAGCTTGCGCCTTTATCTATGTATCTGTAATGTATGCGGAAATCAATAAAAATGCCTTCCCCTCGGGGGGAAGGTGTCGACCAACGGGAGACGGATGAGGGGACAACCTTTCCTATTGATGTCGGATTCGGTGAGGCTGAATGTCTACCGAGGATAACAGAAATGTCTTACTCTCTTTGTTAAGATGATCTTTCGGTTAACTCAGCCCCTCATCCGACTCGGCTTGCGCCGAGCCACCTTCCCCCCGAGGGGAAGGCTTTATAACGATAACTCCTAACTCCTCGCAGTAGCTCTCAGCCAATCAGCGTTCGCAAGTATGCTCCGCTTCTTGGGAGTAACGGGGTCTCCATAATCCCCCGGATTATGGGGAGAGGAGGAGCCGCGATACGAGGTCAAGGCATGCCAACAGGATATGCCTACCGAGTTCAGCGAGTGACGACGAGCATGGGTGCTGTATGCCAAATCAAAGATTTGGACAGCACCTCAACTCCTAACTCCTCACTCCTCCCTCCTAACTAACAAAATGATCGTTTTCATCGTACACATACCAAAAATCCGCTTATCCATGCGCTTTTTCGATGTACGGTACCGTAAAAACGCATCGTACACGATCGTACCATTATGCGTTTTATCGTACCGATATGCGGATAACCCGCACTGCTGAACAGCTATACACGTATCCATATAAACTGCTAATACCGTTACAACCCATGTGTATCTACATACTACTGATACCGATACACACAAACGTGTCAACAAACCAATCACATATTCTTATAAACGCTAACGTGCAAATACAACTACCACACGCTGATAAACTCACCACTGTGCTTAACCATACTTCTCCGCTCTGTTAACACGATACAGCTTAACATGCCGCGCTGTACAGCTGTCACACGCCTCTGACAAGCCTACATGATCAACAGGTTTTGATCCTGCTGTTCATCGGTGTAGGCGTGATCGGGCTTGATCTCGGGCTGTTCCGACCACGGGTTGCGGATCACAGCGCCGTTGGGCGCGATATGGTCGATACTGCCCTTGCCGGGGATCGGCACATACTCTCCCCCGTCACCCGGATCAGGGATCGGGATCCCGATAGGGTGGGCGGTATCCGGCAGCTCGCGGACTCTTTCTGACGGCGTACCGGTGATATCGAGCTCTGCTTGGCGTTCTTCGTTAACCTTACTCGTTTGCTCCTCGCGCATATGCTTCGGTTGGTATTTCATACTATCATCTCCTTGACAATAGTATCTGCCGCTGTTCGCACGTTACTCCCGCAGGACAGGCGGAAAACATTACCAATACCGAGCGTTTATCAATGACACTGTCAGCAATTCATGATATAAAACGCCGAAAAAAAACGGTAAACCATCGCGATGGTACGATGAAAAACGATGCGATTCTACCCTATCGTACACCCAAAAACCGCATGGATAAGCCGATTTTGAGCGTGTGTACGATGAAAACGATCATTTTGGGATATCCCCGATAGCATTGCAGAGAAAAAAGCCTTCCCCTCGGGGGGAAGGTGTCGACCAACGGGAGACGGATGAGGGGCAGACTTTGCCATAAGATCATCTTAACAAAGAGAGTGGGACATTTCAGCTATCCACGGTAAACACA
>CACWXE010000014.1 GCA_902764715.1 uncultured Ruminococcus sp.
TTAATCGGTTGAGATTGCCACGGGATAAATCCCTCGCAATGACAATCTGTTTGGTTGAGATTGCCACGGCGCGTATATGAATTGTCATTATGAGGAGGAACGCAGTTCCGACGTGATAATCTCGACCTTAGGATGAAGAGAGCCGAACCCAATTGCCGATAATGAGTCATTTTCAGTCTTTATCGGCTTATCGTCGATCGCAACCCGTCAGGGTTACTCCTCCTCTGCACCGAGAAATCCTTGAAAATGATCTCATTCTCGGTGCGAAGCAGTTGATAGCGAGTCAATTTTTGTCTGGTCGAGGAAAAACCGGAGTGAATACTGCCGTATTCACGAGGATTTTGACGAAGAGCAGGCGGAAATAGACCGCTATAAACCAATTGGGGGTTCGACTCCCTTCATCCTAACAAAACACGCGCCTCGCAATGACTTTGATAAGAAAGCCTGCTCCGTTTGAAGCAGGCTCGCGTTGCGTTATTTGTAGACGTAACGGATCTTTGACAGATCCAGCTTGAGCACGCCGTTCTCGTCATAGGCATGCGGGATCACATCCAGCTGCGCTTTACCGATGATGTAGCTCTCATCAATGAAGCCGATCTGGCGGTAGCGGCTGTCCAGTGAGATACCGCGGTTGTCGCCCATGACAAACACCTTGCCCTCGGGGACGATGCCGTTGAGCTCGGTCTCAGGGACATCGCCGTGAACGGTCATGCCTTGGATATACGGTTCATCGAGCTTCTCGCCGTCGACATAAACAGCGTTTTGATCATAATCGATCCTGAGCTCCTGTCCGGCGATCGCGATCACGCGCTTGACCAGCGGCTTCTGGTACTCCTCGGCATGGCTGATGATGACGATATCGCCGTTATGCGGCGTATAGAAGAGATCGGTGATCGCCACCTTGTCGGTATCGATCAGGGTGGGCTCCATGCTCTTGCCGTCAACATCGATGATCCTGAACCCGAAGGTCATGATCAGCAGCACGATGACCAGCGCCATGAACAGACTGCCGAGCCAATCGAATATGGTGGCAACGGCTTCGTTTTGATTCAATTTGATCTTGGAACCGTAGGGCGCGTCATCTTCGACGGTGTCTTCCAAGAACAGTTCATTCAGTTTATTCTCATCAAATTTCAAAATAAAAACCTCGTGTATCTGTTGTGTCGGTTACGGGCAAATGATCGAGATCGAGAGCGCCATAGCTCTGAAGAGCGTCGCAAGCTCATTGGATATCCCGCAGCGGCAAACACAGCATCATATAATTCCATGATAAATAATACCACGGAAAAAGGGGGCTGTAAAGCCCCCTGTAAAATAATTCAAGAATTATTTACGAATTTCTTCCTTGACCTTAGCAGCCTTACCGACTCTGTCACGCAGATAGTAGAGCTTGCTGCGGCGAACCTTACCGCGGCGAACGATCTTAACGTCAACAACGTTCGGGCTGTGGAGCGGGAAAACTCTCTCTACGCCTACGCCGTAAGAAAGACGGCGAACGGTGAAGGTCTCTGCTACGCCGGAACCGCGGCGAGCAATCACGGTGCCCTCGAACATCTGGATTCTTTCTCTCTCACCCTCGCGGATGTTAACGGAAACCTTTACGGTATCACCGATGTGGAATTCGGGGGCGTTCTCTTTCACAGAAGCCTGTGCGATTTTCTTTAATGCGTCCATAATTTCCTCCTGATATTTTTCAGACATTCGTACCCCGATGACATCACCGTGCAGAGGACTGTCCGCTTCAAATTTGGGATGTTGCTCCCATATCTGAACCCCGTCCAAGGACAGGACGGATTCAAATGCCATATTATATTACCACAAACATGATAAAAATGCAAGTGTTTTTTTATTGTTGCGCTTATTATTCTAAACAGGAATAATATAGTATCTCGCATTGTTCGATCAAGTAATGCCTTTTCTCAATTTCTCGCGGAAGGTCAAAAAGCTCTCGGGCGGATCGGCGGTGAACTCGATGTACTCACCCGTGACCGGGTGGATGAAACCGAGCTGATAGGCGTGCAGACATTGACCGCCGAGCGAGGTGATGACCTTTGAGGGGCCGTAGACGTCGTCGCCCGCGATGGGGTGTCCGATGCTCGCAAGGTGAACGCGGATCTGGTGGGTACGGCCTGTTTCCAGACGGCACTTGATATAGGTGAAGCCTTGATAGCGCTCAAGTACCTTGATATGGGTAACGGCGGGCTTTGAATTGAGCTGTGTGACGCACATCTTTTTGCGGTCGATCTTATGCCTGCCGATGGGCGCGTCAACCGTGCGCTCATCCTCCTTGATATTGCCGTAGCAGATCGCGAGATAACGGCGCGTGAAGCTGTGATCTTTGATCTGTTCACTCAGCCCCGCGTGGGCGATATCGGACTTTGCGACCGCGAGCAGACCGCTGGTGTTCTTGTCGATACGGTGGACGATACCGGGGCGCAGCTCGCCGTTGATGCCGCTCAAATGATCGCCGCAGTGGTACATCAGGGCATTGACCAGCGTGCCGCTGTAGTTGCCCGGCGCGGGATGAACGACCATACCCTTGGGCTTGTTGACGACCAGCAGATGCTCGTCCTCATAGACGATATCGAGAGGGATATCCTCGGGCGTGATATCGACAGGCTTGGGATCGTCGATCAGCACCGTGACGCGGTCGCCGTCAGCGACTTTGTAATTCTTTTTGACCGCCTTCTCCCCTACCGTGACCTTGCCGTCCTCGATCAATTTTGTCAGGGAGGAACGGCTGAGTCCTTCAACGGAATCGGAGAGGAATTTGTCGAGTCGTTCACCGGCGTGTTCAGCCGATACGATGAGATCAAGCCTGTTCATCTTGCGTTTTCTTCTTTTTGCCGTCCTTCAAAAAGTCGGAGAAGAACAGCAGGTAGACGATCAGGCAGATCGTACCGGCGGTGATGCAATAATCGGCGAAGTTGCAGATCGGCGGAAAGAATGACAGGCTGAGATAGTCGACGACGTAGCCTAAATAGATACGTTCGAACAGGTTGCCCAGTCCGCCGCCGATGATCAGCGCGGCGGCTACGGAGAATAATTTGCTCTTTTTATAATTCTTAAAAAGAAGTATAGCAAATACGATGATCACGATCGAGGTGGTGATCGCGAAAAACAGCGTACCGTCCTGGAACAGTCCGAACGCGACGCCGCGGTTCTCGGAATAGGTCAGGCTGAACAGACCCGGGATGACCGAGATAAAGCCCTGCGGCTTGACGTTCGCTTCGATCGCGGTACGGATACACTGCGACAGGATCGGCACGATCACGATGATCGCGATGTATACGATAAGCATGGTATCACATCCTAATGTAAAAAAGCATGTCACCTTACACAAAGAAAGCAACATTTATCAAGCCCCCTCTGACGAGGGGGCAAGCGGGCAATAGCTTTGGATAGAGTATAACAGTAATACCGCGGGGGAGAGATAACGCAGCACTACAGTAACACACCGCTTTCTGACTCAAGCCGGCACTGAAATCTCATTACTCACAGTATTGAGTCAAGCGTTGTATCGCTATTATATTGCTGCGTTATCTCTCCCCCAACCCCCTCGTCAGAGGGGGCGGTAAAAACGTTCATCGTCTGCAACAGACGGAATGATGCTTATATGGTTGAGATGGAGCTTCGCAATGACAATTATGATTTGAGGATGGCGGCACAGCGGGCGCAGAGGGTGGGATGCTCGCTGTCGGAGCCGACCGTGGTGGAATACGACCAGCAGCGCTCGCATTTTTCGCCTTCCGCCTTGGTGACGGCTACTTCCAGTTCACCGGACAACGCGTTGTCCGCCTTTTCGAGCTTGACCTCGGACACGATGAATACGGATCTCAGCTCGGGAAGCACCTTCTCGATGAAGTCGTATTCCTCGCCGCTCGCCTTGAGGGTCACGCAGGTCTCGAGAGAAGCCTTGACGACCTTCTCCTTGATGACGACCTCGAGCGACTTTTTGACGGTATCGCGCAGCTCGTGGATGCGATCCCACGCGGCGATAAAGTCATCGTCCACGTCGATGGCGACGGTGGCGGGCATGCTGTTATACAGGACGTTTTCCGCGTCGTCATCCGCGCGGTGCGGCAGGTATCTCCAGATCTCGTCAGCGGTGTATGCCAGGATAGGAGTGAGCATACGGGTGAGAGAATCGAGGATGAGATACATCGCCGTCTGTGCGGCGCGGCGCTGTTTGGAATCCGCCTTTTCGGTATATAATCTGTCCTTGAGTACGTCGAGATAGAAGTTGGACATATCGACGACACAGAACTTGTGGATGGAATGATAGACCTGATGGAACTCGAATCTATCGTAGGCGTTCAGGCACTTGGTGATCAGCTCGTTGAGCTTGACGACAGCCCACTTGTCGATGGGCATGAGATCGTTCGCGTCGACCATATCCTTTTCGGGATCGAAATCATTCAGATTGCCGAGGATATAGCGCGCGGTGTTGCGGATCTTACGATACGCTTCGCTCATCTGCTTGAGGATATCGCGCGAGATGCTGATATCGGACTGGTAGTCGGAGGACGCGACCCACAGACGGAGCACATCGGCGCCGTACTGCTGTGTGACCTCCTGCGGGCTGATACCGTTGCCCAGCGATTTACTCATCTTGCGGCGCTCCATATCGAGGATCATGCCGTGGGTCAGAACGGTACGGTAAGGAGCAACGCCCTGCGTCGCGACGGAGGTGAGCAGGGAGCTCTGGAACCATCCGCGGTACTGGTCGTTACCCTCGAGGTACAGATCGACGGGTGCGCCCAGATAGGGACGGCGCTTGCAGACAGCGCGCCAGGATGAGCCGCTGTCGAACCATACGTCCATGATGTCCTTTTCTTTATCGAAGGACGAGGATCCGCACTTCGGACACTTGGTGCCCTCGGGCAGGATCTCAGACGCGTCCTTCTCGAGCCACGCGTTGGAGCCTTCCTTACCGAAAAGGTCGGCTACCGCGAGCATCGCTTCTTTGTTGACATAGGGCTCGCCGCAATCCTTGCAGTAGAAGATCGGGATCGGCACGCCCCACTTGCGCTGACGGGAGATACACCAGTCCTTGCGGTCGCGTACCATCGCGGTGATGCGATCCTTGCCCCATGCGGGGATCCACTCGACGGTGTTGATCGCGTCAACAGCCTTGTCCTTGAAATCATCAACGGAGCAGAACCACTGGTCGGTGGCGCGGAACAGGATCGGAGTCTTGCAGCGCCAGCAGTGCGGATACTGGTGGATGATCTTCTTCAAAGCGAACAGAGAGCCTGTCTCGTCGAGATAGATAGCAATCTGCTTGTTCGCTTCATCGGTGGTGAGACCGGCAAATCTGCCGGCTTCTTCGGTCAATTTACCGTCGCCGTCAACGGGACAAACGGTGGGGATATCGTAATTCTGGCAGACGTTAAAGTCGTCTACACCGTGTCCGGGAGCGGTATGGACACAGCCGGTACCACTCTCGAGCGTAACGTGTTCGCCGACGATCAAGAGAGATTCGCGGTCAAGGAAGGGGTGCTGTGTCTTCATATACTCGAGCTCAGCGCCCTTGATGGTCGCCACGACCTCATAATCGGTCAGCTCCGCCTCCGCCATCGCGTTCTCGTACAGATCGGTCGCCATGACGTAGTATTCGTCGCCGCATTTGATGACGGAATACTCATAGCGCGGTCCGACGCAGATCGCGAGGTTCGCGGGCAGCGTCCATGTGGTGGTCGTCCAAATGACGAAGAACACCTTATTGGGGTCGATGCCCATCGTCGCGAACTTGCCGAGGTCGTCGGTCACACGGAATTTGACATAGATGGAATGGCAGGGATCCTCCGCGTATTCGATCTCCGCTTCCGCGAGAGCCGTCTTACACTCGGGACACCAGTATACGGGCTTGAGACCCTTGTAGATATAGCCTTTGTCCGCCATTTCGGCAAAGACCTTGATCTGCTCCGCCTCAAACTCATGCTTCAAGGTGATGTAAGGATTGTCCCATTCACCGATACAGCCCAGACGCTTGAACTGGCTGCGCTGGTCGTCGATATAACCCGTGACGAACTCCTCACAGAGCTTTCTTAATTCTAATACGGAAATATCCGCTGAAGAACCGATACCTGCTTTGGCACGCGCCTTGAGCTCGGTGGGCAGACCGTGGGTATCCCAACCGGGTACAAAGGGCGACTGGAAGCCCGCCATGTTCTTATATCGAACGATAAAGTCCTTTAAAATCTTGTTCAAAGCATGACCGAGATGGATATCGCCGTTGGCATAGGGAGGGCCGTCATGCAGTACATACTTGGGCTTGCCCTCGTTCTTCTCGATCAGCTTGTCATAGACCTTCTCCTCTTCCCAGCGCTCGAGCGTCTTGGGCTCCGCCTTGGGCAGACCGCCCCTCATGGGGAATTCGGTCTTGGGGAGATTCAGGGTCAAATTATAATCCTGGGACATCTTCACATACACTCCAAATTATATTTTAATCGGTTGAGAGCACCATAGGAAAGGTGACGCAATCCAAAGCCTTCCCCTTGAGGGGAAGGTGGGCTTTTCGGTTCACAAGGAACCGAAAAGGTCGGATGAGGTGGAAACGCTCCCACCTCATAACATTTATTGATGACTCGGACAGGTTTCCACCTCATCCGTCACCTTAAAGGTGACACCTTCCCCTCAAGGGGAAGGCGGTAATATCACTCAATTATTCAACGTCGTAGTTGTCGCCGAACTGCAGCTTGTCGAACTTATCATGTCTTTCGCGCTTGAGTTCGGGACGGATCTTGACGTCTGCGTCATCGGCAGCAGCTTCGGGCTGAGGAGCAGACTGCTCGGCGACCTCTTCGACATCATCGACAGGAGTCTTGATCATGTCTTCTACCGGCTCAAAGGGATACTTCTGATCGAGCTCCTCGCGTTTCGCCTTGACGTCCTCTTCCTTGGGCATTTCTTCGACCATGGCGAGGTGCTTTTTGTACAGCGCGATGATCTCTGATCTCAGCTTTGCGGTCTCGGCGTGGAGCGCCTCGAACTTATCCTTCTCGCGCTCGGTAGCCATCTCAGCCTCGGTGAGGATCGCGCGGCTCTTTCTCTCGGCGGACTTGATGAGATAATCCGCCTTATCCTGCGCTTCTCTGATCTTGGTATCGCTGAGCTTCTGGGAGGTGAGCAGGGCGTTGCGGACGGTCTCCTCATCCTCGCGGTACTGCTCGATCTTGTTCGCCAGGATATCCATCTTGCGCATACAATCGTTCTTTTCCGCTATGAGCTGCTCGACGGTATCGGTGACATCATCGATAAACTCATCTACATCGGCAGCATTATAACCGTTCTTGCCCGCGCGACGGAAGCTGACTTCTCTGATTTCGTCAATTGTTAACATAGTAAACACTCCTATCCTTGGTTTCCATTTTTTGATCGGTTGGGATCGCATGTCGGCTACTGACCGCCATGACAATCCCTATCCCTTATCTGTAGTGCCTGACCGCGACACGCAGTTTTCCTTTTTTGGAGGTACCGCGCAGCTCGGTCAAAACAAATTTACCGTATTTTCTGATCGTGATCGTCATCCCCTCTTTGAGAAAAGACGACACCTCTGTCTGAGTGACGTGATCGACCATCACCAGTTCGTTTTTGATCAGCCGCGCCGCCTTATCGCGCGACAGACGCGCGGCGGCTGCGACAAACGCGTCGAGTCGAAGGGAGCTGAGTGTGAACAGCAGTTCTTCGATATCGTCGGGGATCGGAAGATCATCCGCGTCCGCGTATGCGACCTTCACCCCTACCCTGCCGATCTTATCGACGTCGGACAGGAGAAAAGGCACGATGTCGTCACGGACGAAGATCACCGTCCTGCCCTTGCCTGTCAGGATATCTCCCAGTGTATCGCGGCGGATGCCCAGCGCCATCAGCGATCCTAAAAAATCCCTGTGCCGCAGATCGTCCTGCTCACGATAGGTGAACTCCAGCGCCGTGATCGGAAAGCTCTCTTCCTCAGCCGCGGCGCCCATCATCAGGCGAACGGCGTCGGGATAGCCGCCGTAAAAGGCGACGTCGGCGCTCTTGGGGAGATGCTGTCTGAGATACAGGCTTTCATGCTCATTGAGAAAGCCCAGAAATCGGGGGATGTTCCTGCGCTCGGCAAGATGGATCGCGTCATACGCCTTGTCGAGCAGGAGCTTATCTTCCGCGATCACTTAAAAGTATACGCCGCTGTGCTCAAGCTCATCGAGCAGATCGTCGCCGGTGAGGTCGACGTTGTTCGGGATGATGATAAAGGTAGAGGTGGCTACCTTCTTGATCTTACCGCGGTTCGCGTACGCGACGCCCGACAAGAAGTCGATGATGCGGCGCGCCATATCCTTGTTGGTGTTCTCCAGATTCAATACAACGGTATGGGTCTTGATCAGCTCATCCGCGATGTTGCGGGTCTCCTCGCCGAAGCGCTCGGGCTTGAAGAGTGCCACGGAGAGCTTGGCGGTAGCGCTGATGTTGACTACCTTGTTGCGGCGGGTCGTGTCGCGGGACGACAGGTCGATGTCATCGAGGTTATCATAACGCGCCGAAGAACGGCGGGAGCGGGGCTCGGGATCACTGTCTCTGTCAGCTCTTCTGTCTCTGTCGTTCTTACCCTGGTAATCATCATAATCGCTGTATTCGTACTCATCATCCGGCGCATCCCACATGCGCTTGAACTTGTCTACAAATCCTGCCATTTTGGTTTCCTCCTATGGTTCATTTGGTTTCTGTAAGAATCATTGAAATAATAGTCTTAAGCCTTCTCCTTGAAGCAATGTTGACAACTTCAAGAATGAATTGTATCGTCGGCTTACACTCAACATTTGTTGCGGAATATCATGTCATCGTAGGGACGAGCATTGCTCGTCCGCAGAACGACGGGCGTTTTTGTTATCGAAAGCCGCAGATAGTATCAGCAAGTCTCAGCCAAACGGACGACCGATGGTCGTCCCTACGGCAAGGAACATTTGCTTCGCGTTTGAACGACTGCTTTTGGTAGGTTTCAGCGGGAGCAGGCTCCTACCCTACGAATCATTATGTCGGATAATTGCGCTTGCCGAACAGAGCCGATCCGACTCTGATCATGTTTGCGCCGCAGCGTATCGCCTCGGCATAATCATCGGACATGCCCATAGACAATACTTCCATAGATATATTATCTATATTTTTACTGCCGATGTCAAGGAAGATGTGCCGCATATTATCGAAAAATTTACAATTTTCTTGTGCATTTTCACAAATCGGGGGGATCGCCATCAGTCCGCGCACTTTGATCGCGGGGATATCCTTGATCTCATCGAGCAATTCGGGCAGTGCCTCGGGCAAAACGCCGGACTTGTTCTCCTCCCTGCCGATGTTGACCTCGAGCAGGATATCGGTGGAGATGCCCTGCTTGACAGAACAGCGGGAGATCTCACGGGCGAGCTTGACGGAATCGACGCTCTGGATCAGATCGACCTTGCCGACGATCTGGCGCACCTTGTTGGTCTGCAAATGACCGATGAACTGCAAGGAAGCATGGTCAAGATCATAGTCCTCGTACTTTGAGAGCAGCTCCTGCACACGGTTCTCACCGATATAGCGCAATCCAAGAGAGATCGCATGGTTAATCGTGGGCGCGTCGACGGTCTTGGTCGCCGCCAAAAAGGTGATATCATCGGCGGTCTTGCCGACGGACTGTGCCGCCTTCGCGATATTCTCACAGATCACCTGATAATTGTATGTGACGTCAGCTAATGATCTTGCCATTGAATAGATCTCCTCCTTCTGTTACGACCTTATCATAGAGTGCGACCGTGGTGCCGTTGAGCAGCTTGCCGGAATCGGGATGCTCGTTACAGATGATGAAATCATCGCCCGCGTAGGCGATCGAGACCTGTTTGAACACCAGCTCCATGCCGTACTGGACATAGACGCCCTGGACACGTTCTTTCTTTTCGGTTTCGTTACCGGCGTCATCCTTCGCGGTATAGGTGATGTCGTCGTCATGCAGCGCGGATTTGCTGATCTTCAAGCCCTCGTACTCGTTCACGATGATCTCGACGTTTTCCTGACGGAGCTTGGAGAGCGCGTCGCTCATATAATTGCACTGCAGTACGGCGACCGCTTTGTCGTTATCGGCGGCGTTATTGTTGACATACAGGATCCTTGCGGGGATCTCGCCGTCGATCGCGGAGGGCAGGCGCACCTTGATACTCTCATCGGCGTGGCTCAGCGCGGTGGCTTCATCACGGGTGACGGGACACAGCAGATACCAGTTCACGCCCTTGACGATCTTTCCAAGATAGGAATCGGCATTGATCTGTTCGGGAGACGCGGCTTCGATATCCTTGGCGGTCACCTCGTCGAGCTTGGTGACGTCAAAGCTGTTTTCATAGCCGTCCACCTTTGACACGAAATAGCCGGCGGAACCCGCCTTTACCGTACCGATCGGCGACGCGGCGTTCAGTGAAGCGCGCTGACCCTCGAGCTCGGCGATCTTGTCGTCAAAGTTCCTTTGGTCGCCTGTGAGCAGCTGCTTGCGCAAAATGGAGGTCAAGAGGTTCTGCTCCACGGTATCCATGTTGGAATATTCGCAGGCGTTGACGGACTTCATCAGCGCGACCATACGCTCGTTGATCTGGCTGTTGAGGGTATCGATACCGACGTTGGTCGAGTTGTTGACCGCGTTGAGTGATTTCAGGTATTCGATCCGCTGATCCAGCTCCTTGATCTGCTGGACAGAGGATACGTCCTCCTGAGAGTTATAGGCGGTCGCGACGATACCGTCGGAGGTGACCTTGTCGCCGTCGCTGACGTTGTATACCATCACGCCCGACGCGTCGGAGGTGAGATACTCTTCATTTCTGACCACCAGACACTTTGACTCGATGATATCATACGCCTTTGACTTATAGGCTGTTTCGGTCACGATATTGTTGTTGCCGAGGAAGTTGGTTGTGATAAACAGGAACACGATATAGACCAATACCAACGTGATTCCCACACCGATCAGTATCCTTTTGGTCAGCTTTGACCGATTGGACGGTGTTTTGGATGTTGACTTACTCATAATGAAATTCCTTTGTAATCATATCTGTTGCTTCGCTGAGGATCTCATCAAAGCTTTGCTCGTCGATGTTGAACCATCCGTCGCTGCTACCGCTCCATCCCCAGTTGAAGTGCACCATATCGTTGTCATTGTAACCGTCTAGCACATAGGCATGGCCGCCTCCGCGATGCACCATGGGCCAGTTCATATCGATGGCCTTGATGATGAGCTGCATATATTCCTCATGGGTGTATTCCTCACGATAGAGGTTGGCCATCTGATCCGTATAGAAGAAATAGGCGGGCATCGTCTGGCAAAGCAAACCGGTAACCGCACCGCTGCTTGAAGGACGATAGTTCATGTCCACGCTGACACCCGCATGGTAGATCAGCAGGGCCACGGCCTCAATCTGCTCGATGGGAGAGCTGGACGAGATGGAGTTGGGCATATTGGCCCAGTCATAGGTGGTCTCGCCAAAGTTAGCCGTCAGCGGGCCATATTCCGGATGGTCCTCGGGATAGTAGGTATGGCTCCCCTGCCCTTGTATCGGATGGCTCCAATAGCGCATCAGCTGAGCGGCGGCAGTAGCCACACAACCCGCATAGCAGTGTCCGCCGGGACCGCCAGCGCCTTCAGGGCAGAAGTAGTTGTAGGGATAGTTCTGGTTCCATTTGGTCTCCACGAGGTACTCGTCTTCCCTACCCCCATGGCGCGACACCATGCGACCTGTCTTTTCCAGCATCGCCCAATCGGCGGCGACAGCAGGTTGGGCGGCAGGGGCCGCGGCAGCCTCCATCACCCCTTGACGTACGCCTTCGAGATAGTCAGCCAAGGCGGGTGCCATGTCGTCGGGATCAAAGATGCCTTCTTCGGAATAGCCGATGACGGGACGGTAGTGGTCGTCGCCCGCGATGATGACGAACCCCGTATCGCCTATGTTGAACACATAATAGCAGGCTTCACCCCTATCGGAGAAGGCGGTATACACCAAGTTAAGGTCAGAGCTCTGGCGTGAGAACTCGAAGTTGGATGCGGCAAAGGACTGCCCCAAGCGTCTTGCGGTCTCTTGGCCAACCGGATTGGCGTGCATGGAAAGGCATGCTACGACCAATGCCAACAAAGTGAGAATGTGTTTTTTCATCGTATTGAATTTGTCAGATTAAGCCGCAAATATACAAAAAAAAGGAAACACGCATGTGTTTCCTTTTCATTTTCAATCTCTTTGGAGTACATTAGTGGATGACGGAGAAGCGCTTTGTCATGGTGCCTTGGGTGGTCTTCACGCTAATGGTGTAGACGCCCGAAGCCAGGTCGGAGGTATTCAGGACCACACCATCCTCGCTGCACTGCTGACGCATCACGACTTGACCCATCACATTGTGGATGGTCACTTGCTGCAGGCCTTCGGCCTCCACGCTCATCAAGGCGTTGGCGGGGTTGGGATACAAGTTGAGACCGTCCTCGCCATTCTCGCTCACCGAGGTCACCTCGATGAAGACATAGTCGTTGCCGTCGTTGGCGCATGCCGGGGTCGACTCGCAATAGCTGCGGAAAGCGGTCACCTTGTAGTAATAGGTACCGGCTTCGCCCGTGACATCGAAATACTCGCGCAGGGTCTTCTCAACGGTGGCGACCACCTCGTAATTAGTGCCGTCGGCACTGCGATAGACCTTGAACGACTGGGGATCCTGTTCGTAGCTCCAAGTCAACAATGTGCCGAAGCCTTCGTTGGTCCACTGATACTCACCAGCCAGGTTGGTAGGAGGCTCACAACCGGCGCAATCGTTATTGCCCGTGTAAAGCGTAGCGGGAATCTGGTTGGAGTTACCCGTGTAGGTATACACTGAGGTGTTCGACGAATTCTTGATGTTGATGGTGATGTTGTTGACCGGCGAATTGGGAGCCACCCAAGTGAAGGTCACATTGCCCTCGGGCATGGCGATTTGTTGGCTGACAGGGGTCGAGTTGGTCAGGGTGATCTCCTGCATGAGCGAGCCGAAGCTGTTCTTCACTTGGATCTTGCCACCGTTCCAGCCTTGGAAGTTGGAGGTTTGTCCAACGACTTTCCAAGTGCAGGTGGGGCCATACTGGTATCTGGTCTCGGCAGAACGGCCTTTGGCGCCATTGGTCAAGTAATACACGCGATAGGCGTAGCAGTCAAAATTAGGCACCTCGTCCTCGATCTGCATCGCCTCACCAGGCGTCAAGTTGGATCCTGTATAAATCACCTGGTCGTTGCGCAGCACCTGTACCTCTTCGATGTTTTCCAAGGTCATGCCACCCAACGACACCGTCGGGTTGACCCAGCTGACGATGCCTCTCTTGGAGTTGGCGTTTTCCGAAACCACCTGAAGTGCATCGGGAGCAGGGAGCAGCGCGTCATAGATATAGTCGGGGATAAAGTCGAAGATGGCAGCCTGATTGCTGTTAAAGTAGCCCGAATAGGTATTCAAGGCATCGATGGCAAAGTAGTTGTTGTTGAAGCCACTCCAGCCCCAGTTGAAGTAGAACTTACGGTCGCTCTCACGATAGCCACAGCACACGAAAGCATGGCCACCATCGGTATCGCTACCTGAATAGTACATCGGGAAACCTTCCTGCAGGCTCTCGATGAGCATCTCTTCCCAATCATATTTCGAATACAAGTCGCGTTCGAGACGGGTGGCATGGCTGGTATAGCGGAAATAACTGGAAATGGCGCCCGGAACATCCTGCGAATAAGCACCCGAACCTTGACTGCCGTACTGCATGTCGACAGCGACACCGCAATGGTACATCAAGGTGGCTACGGCCTGGTAGTTGGAGTTGTTGCAAGTGTTCGGCATGTTGTTCCACTCGTAGTAGGTGTTCTCAAAATTGACCGTTTGGGTAGGATAGCCTTGAGGCGTATAGCTATGCGAGCTCTGACCGTGGTCAGGCCAGTTCCATTTCTTCATCACCATCGACATGGCGGTAGCCACACAACCGGCATAGGCATGGCCGCCAGGGCCGCCTTGTCCCGTCGGGCAATACAGGTTATACGGGTTGTCTTGGTTCCAGTTGGTGGAAATCAAAGGGGCAACATCGCCACGGATGCCACGGGTCGCAGTCCCCTCGAAACCCGTTCTGGCGATGCTTTCCCATTGGGCCGCGACTTCAGCATCGGGCTGGAGGTTGTTTTCAACGGCATAGCCGATCTGGCGGGCATAATAGCGCAGGTAATAGGCCAAGCCTTCTGAAATCTGGGTGGCATCGAAGTTGCCTTCTTCGCCATAGGCCAAGATAGGCAGGGCCACATCGTCGGCGGCGACAATGATGTAGCCACCATCAAAGTTGAAGACATAGAGGGCGTTGGCACCGCTCTCGGTCGTTTCAGTGTAGGCAAGGTTAAGCTCGGTGACTTGACGGGCAGCATGGCTCTGCACATATTTCATGCCCAAGTGACGGGCATGCTCCACGTCGACGGGCGAAGCGACGAGCTGGCTCACGAAGAGAGCCAAGGTCATCATCAGAAATAAAGTTTTCTTCATTGTTTTATAATTTATTGATTGTTATTGATTTACATCTTAACTACACGCTGCATGACGGTACCATTAAGGGTCTCCACCTTAATCATATAGATGCCATTCTGTAGGTTGTCCATGTCGATGACAGCTTGGTCATTGTCGACCGATTGTCTCATCACGCATTGTCCCACGAGGTCGAACACGCTGACTGTGGTCATCGCCTCTGCCTCAATGGTCAGCTGGCCCGAAGTGGGATTGGGATAGACAACGGCGTTGATAATACCCTCGGAAACCGACAAGTTGTTGACATTCACGAAATCGTCGCCGCTCTCGGTCAAGGCAAACTCCGATTCGCATTCCTCATAGACGGCCTTCACCTTGTAAGACTTGTCCATTTCCTCAACAGTGAGGGCGTCCTCATAATACATGTCGGCGACACCGGTAACCTCGGTAGTCTCGTTGGTGATATTGTTGACGATCACCACAGTATAGCTGTCAGGAGTGCGTTCTTCAGGAGCGTCCCAAGCGATATGCGCCACATTCATCGGAGCTTCGCGACGCAGACGACTTGGGGCGTTGCAAGGCAAAACAGGCGGTGCAGGTGGCTCGGGCATAATGACACAAGCCTCATTGGAATTGGTATCAAACCCATCGCCATGAGCGCCATTGCGCATGATGTCATACAAGTTGGCGTGGTAGGCTGATTTCCAGCAGAGGCTAACCAAGGTGTCTTCCTCGTTGTAGGTGGCTTGCAAGTCTCTCGGTTCATTGCTCCAGTCCACTTCAACGAAGAACTTGTTCTTGTCGAACATGTCATTGGCATAGGCCGTCGTGCAATCGATATCCCTATAGTAGGCCGAGACTGCGTATTGATAGACGACACCTTCCTCGGCCGTATTGTCCCTTACCATAGGAGCAGTAGTCTGCTTGATGCGTTTGAAAGGCGTATCTTCAGTCTTACGATATACGAAATAGCCTGTCAAGTTTTCATTGTCAGGCGCAGTCCAATCCAGTTGAACCTTATTATTAGCAGTATAGCTGAAATGCAAGTCGACGGGAGGCTCGCAGCCCGTGCCCGAAGTGACGCAATACTCGTTGGAGAAGGCAGTCTCGCCACCATTGCACAGGGCGGTGATGTAGTAGCAATGGCCACCGATCTCCGTATTCTCATCGAGATACTGGAGTTCGTGCGACATGTTGAACAGGAAACCGTCGCGATAGATGCAATAACCGAACTCCGGGGTGTGGTCCGACTCCCAGGTAAGGAGGATGTTACGGTCGTTGTCGGGGTCGACGGTGGCTCTCAATTCATACGGCGCATCGCAAACGTTTTCGTTGCCGCAGCCGTTGTTGAGCGTACGGAGAATGCCTGCTTCCAACCCAGTCGAAGAGCCAGCGTATTCATAAACCACTTGGTTGTTGGCGTCTTTCACCTTGAAAGAGAGGTTGGAGATGGTGGACGAAGGCTCTGTCCAATAGAGGTTGCTGTTGCCCAGAGGCATCTGGAAACGCTGCATCGAAGCCGTGGCTTGGTTGGTGGTCAAGAAGTCGATGTAGGAACCGGCTGCATTCTGCACGGTGATGCCGCCACCGTTCCAACCGTGGAAATCGGAAGAGGTCATGATAACGGTCCACTCGCAATAGGGTCCAAAGACGCCCTTGGTGTGGGCCAAACGGCCATAACTGCCTTCGTTGACAGCCATGACAGCGTAGTCGTATTGGTCGAAGAAAGGCACCACGTCATCGTAGGTCATGGTTTGGCCGGGTTGGCCACCTTCCAGTTCGGCGACAACGAAGCCCTTGCGGGTGACGATGACTTTGTCGATGGAAGTCAAGGCATCGCCGTTTTCCGTCGTTGAGGGGTTGGTCCAAGTGAGGTGTCCCGTAAGGCTAACGTCGCTATCGACACTCACGCTCAAATTGGTAGGTGCCGCAGGCATCGTATTGTAGATGTAATCCGGGACGAAGTCGTATACGATGGCTTGGCTGCCCGAGTATTCGAAGTTCTCGCCATCGATGAGGAAGTAGCCGTTGCTGGATCCGCCCCAGCCCCAGTTGAAATAGAAGAGGTCGTCGACATCATAGCCGTCGCAAATGAAGGCATGACCGCCCTGCGGGCTCTGACCTGAATAGTAAATGGGGATGCGTTGGTCGATGTTCGACTTCAGCAGGGCAATCCATTCGTTATAGTTGCCGCCCTTGGTGATATGGGTGGCGTGGTCGGAATACGAGAAGTAGTTGTTGATGGCCACAGGCACATCCACGGAATAGGCACCACTGCCATCGGGTTCGTAGGCCATGTCGACCGACACGCCGCAGTGGTACATCAGCACGGCCACGGCCTCTTTCTGTTCAGGTGTAGGAGCACCGGTGCTATAGGACTCAAGCATATTGGCCCAGTCGTAGGTGGTCTCGCCGAAGTTGGCGTATTGCTGACCATAGCCCGGTGCGTAATAGCTGTGTTCGCCCGTGCCTTGGGCAGGCCATTCCCAATATTTCATGAGCTGTGCCATGGCGGTGGCGACGCATCCCGTGGGACAGCCGCCAGGGGCATACATGTTGTAGGGGGCGTCTTGGTTCCATTTCAGCTTCACCAAGAAATCCACAACGGGAGCGCCTCTGTCGAGGTGCATCACGCCATGCTCTTCGAGGTTCTTCCAGCGGGCGAGGACAGCGCTCGATGCAGCATGCTTCTGCGCCACAAGCGTCTCGATGCCTCTCATGTGCTCACTCATCATGAAGAGCAAGCCATCGGGGGCCGTATCATAATCGAAATTGCCTTGGTCGGAATAGCCGAGAATGGGCGACGACAAGTCGTTGGCCGCCACGATGACGAAGCCGCCGTCGAAATTGAAGGCATAGGCGCCTGCCATGCCGCTTTCGGTGCGGAAGGTGTAGGCCAAGTCGATGTTTTGCACATCGTTCTTGGCAAACATGGCCTTATGTTGGACGAAATTCAGTCCCAGACGTTGGGCCTTGGCCACGTCGACGGGCTTGGCTTGAAGTGTGATGATGCCCAGCAACAAGGCAAGGATGACGAGTAGATTTCTTCTCATAGTCTATGATTTAAGTAACTGTATAAAATTAAACTGAAGTATTATAAGCAATCAGCCTTCAGCTATCAGCTATGTTGAACCATGGCTGACGGCTGACGGCTGATGGCTGACTGCCAAATTTTCTGGCCTTTTATGTAAACTAATTATGCTCATCAACTTAATGAAACGATTTTCTTTTCTGTTTTTAAAGCGGCAAATATAAACATTTTCAGGTTTTCTGTTCTTTTTTCTTTGCTGCGGGGAACAAAATATTGTTCAAAATGAGACGATAACCCGGTGAATTGGGGTGCATGTCGAGCTCGGTGGGCGGGTCGCCGACGATGTGCTGGTAGTCTTCGGGGTCGTGGCCGCCAAGGAAGGTCCAGAAGCCATTGCCGAAGTTGCCGTGGATGTAACGGTCCTCGTTCAAGGCACCGTTGTCGCCCAAGACCACCACCGACGGCTTGACCGTCGCCTTGTTGAAGGCCGTGGTCTGCCCCATGAAGCCTTTCACCAGGCGTTCGTGGCATTGGGTGAGCATGGTCGGCACAGGGTCCCACTTGGCCGAGAAGTCGAAGAGCAGGAAATAGTCGTTCTGCTCGTTCACCAGCCGCGAACGGCCTTGGGTGACATCGATGTTGGAGACTTCGTATTCCTGCGGGTTGGTCGACACCTTGAAGTCGGTGAAGGCGAAGCAGTTGTCGTAGTTGAGGCGCTGCGGGTCGCCGCTGCGGATGGGGTCGCCATCGAACATATAGTCGCAGATGTCGAGGCCGTCTGCGGCAAGGGCGATGTCGAAGCTGTCGGGCGCGGAACACATGGAGAACATATAGCCGCCGCCTGCCACAAACTCACGGATCTTCTTCACCACTGCGAGTTTCAGTTGCGACACTTTGGTAAAGCCCCAGCGTTGCGCCGTGGCTTCCTGCATACGCACATCCTCCTGATACCAAGGATAGTTGCGGTAGCGTGCCCAGAACTTGCCATATTGTCCCGTGAAGTCTTCGTGGTGCAGGTGGAGCCAGTCGTAGGTGGGCAGCACGCCCTGCAGCACCTCGTCGTCATAGATGACATCATAGGGGATCTCGGCGTAGGTCAGCACGAGGGTGACGGCATCGTCCCAAGGCAGGTTGTTCTTGGGCGCATAGACAGCGATGCGTGGCACTTTTTGCAGTTTCATCTCGTCCATGTTGACGCCCGGGTCGGCGATTTCGGCGAGGATGGCATCGGCCTGTGCATCAGCGATGACATTATACGACACATTGCGCATCTTGCATTCGCGCTCAAACATCTCATGATAAGGGATGAGATAGCTCCCTCCCCTATAGTTGAGCAGCCAACTGATCTCCACCTCGCGTTGCAGCACCCAATAGGCCACGCCGTAGGCTTTCAGGTGGTTCGTCTGGGTGTTGTCCATGGGGATGAGGAGGTAGGCGGCCTTAGAAGGCATCGCCAAAACCAAAAGCAGAAGGATAAGATATAGTTTGCGCATGGCGGGATTACCTTATTAATAGAGCGCAAAAATAACAAAAAACAAAAAAAACAGCGCGAAAAAGCCATACTTTTCAGATAATGTTGTCTAATTTGCGCAAAAGCAAAGGTTTTTGCGCAAGATCCTGAACATTATGAAACGTTACACAGTTGGGGAATCACTATTCCTTCACCCATTTCCCCGTTTCCACCAAGGTCCCTGAGCCTGTGGTCGCTGAGCCTGGTCGAAGCGTCGAAGGGCCGCCATCCAAAGTATAAACCTTCCATATATAACTCCCCGCAGCCCATCCTCCAGCATCAATCCCCGTCACATTCTCCGTGAGGGCTTGGCTGTGGATGAGTCTTCCGTTGGTGTCGTACACCTCCACGCGGGCATTCTGCAAAGCCGTGCGGATATTGAGCACATCCTTTCCAGGATTGGGATAGGCGTTAGTTCTTGAAAAAACTACATTTTCAATAACTCCCCAAACCTCTCCAAATTCAGGGACTGGAATGTAATAGCCTTCAATCCATTCCCGATACAGGTTAGGCTCTTCTTGTGCATTAACCCATGCGTTTAGTGCCTCAACCAATCTGTCAGTTTGCGTTTCGCCAATCACGACTGGTTCCGATAACACCCCATCACCCATATAGATATAGGGAACGAATTCCGTGCAATTAATCGTCTCGCCCAAATTAGTGCCAAACAACCCATTCAATCCTTGTTGCCCACTGACATCGGCAAAGCAATTTTCAACAACACTGCCCTCCGAGTTGTATGCCACAATACAACCTTTATTATAATGACCAGTCAAATAGTCCAGCAACTCCGAATAGCAATTCCTCACAATGGCATTCTTCCCGTTGGAAACAGTTTCGTTAAAACACACGATACCACCCATGTTTTCATCGCTGAAAGATCCCATCAGGCTTCCGTAAAAATAGCAGTTCTCCACAATGGCATCAGCATAATCGCCTTCACAAAGGTTACGCAAGACGATACCGCCTACATCTATTGCCCCAAGCTGAGAATACCTATCCATTTCGTAGCAACAATTGCGAACAATAGAATTGCGGTTCAAGCCGACAACGCTTGCCATATATGTCCCGCCGGCATGTGCATTTCCTACTGCTTCCAACATTTTAAGCCTGCATGTACAACCGTCCACCACTGAGAGGGAATCCGCAACAGCGGCAACAAGTGCGTCATAATAAAGCTCGTATGTTCCTGTATTCATGTCAAATGGATGCATATAAGCATAAAAACCGGAATTGAGCGACAGGTTTTTCACCGTGCCATGATACAAATAGCCAAACAACCCCATATCCATTCGCATTTCCTCTCCCAAGGAATTAAGTATAAACAGTCCATCAATACTATGATCTTGACCATCGAAGGTGCCCATAAAACGGTGTTCACGGTTTCCTATGGGAACAAGGTTCATCAAGCCGTACGTTTCTTCAAGATTAAGGTCGGCCATCAGTCTTACGGTGCGTCCGTCAAAATTGTCAGGCTCGCAGCCGTTCAGCCCGTTTACAACACACGAAAGCCAAGCCAAACCTTCAGGTGTGTAGATTTCCACATTGCCTTCGGCGTCAACCACATAGCCTTCAGGCTGTTCGGTTACGACATCAGCCCAATAACCGTATTCAAGCGTCCTGTCGTTTTCCTGCGCTTGCATCGTCACCCCTCCCGCCATCAGCAGGAACGCAAGCAGGGTGTAAATTCTTGTTGCTTTCATATTCATATTTGTCTTATTTGTCCTATAAGTCTCACTTCGTTAGCACGATAGTACGCATAACGTTAGCACGAAAAAAGTCACTCCTTAATCCATTTCCCACTCTCAGCCTCAGAGCCATTCACCATCACCTTCCAAACATAAACGCCCTCCTTCCAATCTGTTGCATCAATCCCCGTAACATTCTCCGTAATCTCTTGCCTATAAACCATCCTCCCATTCACATCATACACCTCCACCCGCGCATTCTTCAATCCCGTCCTGATATTCAGCACATCCTTCCCTGGATTAGGATAGGCCACTGCCACCTTCAGGCCGTTGTCGTGGGCTTCGCCGACATTCCAAGACGAATCGGCGGAGATACGATAGATGTGATAGGCGCTGGTGGTGACAACACAATCGCCATTAGGCATGGTACAAATATCATAAGGGTCGTCAAACCCAGCAAAACAAGGCTTATGGACTTCGCTGATTTTGTTTAGGTCTTCATCAAAACGGGCGACATAAAAGCCATTTTGGACCATCGCACACATGGCAATGCTGCCATCAGGGAAAAAGTCAATCGACTTTATCCATGCGCG
>CACWXE010000015.1 GCA_902764715.1 uncultured Ruminococcus sp.
GAAGGATCTCGACGAGCTTCTTGCCGCTCAGGTGAAAAAGGGGCAGCCGCTAACGCACATTTACGCAGAACACGAAGCGGAGTTACCGGTTTCTTTACGCAGTCTTTACAATTACATCGATTCCGGTCAGCTTTCTGTCCGCAACATCGATCTGCGAAGAAAGACAGGCTACAAGCCGCGTAAAAGCAAGAAGAAGCATACCTCTCCTTTACCTGATTACAGGATCGGGCGCACTTACGAGGATTTTAAGAAATATATGGAAGATCATCCTAACGCACCTGTCGTTCAGATGGATACGGTAGTTGGTTCAAGGAGAAAGGGTCAGCGCATACTGACAATGCTTTTTCTCAAAACCTCGGTGATGTTGATGTTTCTGATCCCCGACGGTAAAGCGCAGACTGTTGTTGATGTATTTGACTATCTTCTGGATATTCTCGGTATGGAAGAATTTCAAGCGCTGTTTTCCGTTATCCTGACTGACAACGGATCTGAATTCAAAAACGCCGAACGTATTGAAAACGCCTTTAACGGAGATCCTCGCTGCAAGCTCTTTTACTGTGATCCGATGGCTTCATGGCAAAAAGCCGAGATTGAAAAGAACCATGAATTTATCCGCTATGTGATCCCGAAAGGGATGTCTTTCGACGCGCTTACCCACGATGATGTTACCATGCTGATGAACCATATTAACAGCATAAAGCGTCCGAGTCTGGGTAACAAATCCCCCTATGAGATGATTCCAAAAGGCGACGAGGACTGGGAATGGTTGATGCAATTAACAGGAATGGACGCCATCCCAGCCGATGACGTCCACCTTAATCCAGCTCTTTTAAAACACAAACCATAAGCTAATACAAAGCGGACAGCTGCTCGGAAACTATTCACATCTCCGATTTCGGCGTATTGCGTTTACTTTTGCATAAGCGTTCGTGATACGTCTGCTTTGCTGTGCCTTGTTTTGCTTATTTTTGCTGAATTCATGTGTATTTGAGCGTCTTTACCCTACTCTCTCTTTTTCATTCAAGCTACGTATCGCTTTATTTCTGTTTCCTTGTTTAACTTACGTTTCTTCATAGATCCAAAGCCTCCCTTTCCTAAGGGAGGTGGCACAAAGTGCCGGAGGGTTGATACCGCGAAGATGATCTTTCCGGATTACACCGCCGAAAAGCCGTTTTCCAGATCGGCGATGATGTCGTCGATGTGCTCTGTGCCGATGGACAGGCGGATGGTGTTCTGATAAATGCCCTGCTCTTTGAGCTCTTCATCATTGAGCTGAGAGTGGGTGGTGGACGCGGGATGGATGACAAGGCTCTTTACATCGGCGACGTTCGCGAGCAGAGAGAAGATCTTGAGGTTGTCGATGAACCTCCACGCCTCTTCCTTGCCTCCCTTGATCTCAAAGGTGAAGATGGACGCGCCGCCGTTCGGGAAATACTTTTGATACAGCGCGTGATCGGGATGATCGGGTAGGGAAGGATGGTTGACCTTTTCGACCTGCGGATGGCTGTTGAGATATTCTACGACCTTTTTGGTATTCTCCGCGTGACGGTCGAGCCTGAGCGAGAGGGTCTCGACGCCCTGCAAAAGCAGGAACGCGTTGAAGGGAGAGATCGCCGCGCCGGTATCGCGCAGGAGGATCGCGCGGATGTAGGTGACGAATGCCGCCGCGCCGACCGCCTCATAGAAGCTCACGCCGTGATAGCTCGGATTCGGCTCGGCAATGTTCGGATACTTTCCGCTCGCGCTCCAATCGAATTTGCCCGATTCCACGATCACGCCGCCGAGGGTGGTGCCGTGGCCGCCGAGGAACTTGGTAGCCGAGTGAACGACGATATCCGCGCCGTGCTCGATCGGACGGATCAGATAGGGCGTGCCGAAGGTGTTGTCCACGACGACAGGCAGTCCGTGACGGTGGGCGATTGCGGCGATCGCGTCGATGTCCGGGATATCGCTGTTGGGGTTGCCGAGGGTTTCCAGATAGATCGCGCGGGTGTTGTCTTTGATCGCGTTTTCCACCTCGCTGAGGTCATGCGCGTCGACAAAGGTGGTGCTGATGCCGTACTGCGGCAGGGTGTGAGCGAGCAGGTTGTAGCTGCCGCCGTAGATGGTCTTTTGCGCGACGATATGACCGCCGTTCGCGGCAAGCGCCTCGATGGTGTAGGTGATCGCCGCCGCGCCGGACGCGAGCGCCAGCGCCGCGCTGCCGCCCTCTAACGCGGCGACACGCTTCTCCAGCACATCCTGTGTGGAGTTGGTCAGTCTGCCGTAGATGTTGCCCGCGTCAGCAAGCCCGAAGCGATCCGCGGCGTGCTGAGAGTTGTGAAAGACATAAGAGGTGGTCTGGTAAATCGGGACGGCTCTGGAATCGGTGGCGGGGTCAGCCTGTTCCTGACCGACGTGTAACTGTAAGGTTTCAAATTTATAATTGCTCATGATAAAGTACCTTTCTTAGATGTAGGCTCCCTTTGGTTAAGGGAGGCTGTCGCTGTATGGCGACTGAGGGATTGTTTTAATTTGATCGACCGAAGGGAGAATTCCTTCATTTTTCATTTTTCAGTCTTCAATTTTCAGTTTTCAATAATAAACGCCCGAGGGCAGTGCTCCCGGGCAACATGGCAAGCAAACATAACATCAGCGTTTCAGCATACAGACATACAGTCGGATGCTCCTGCCATTACTGCGGTAACCCGGGAGTTCAACATTCGACACCACATCATCATTCTGCTCTTTGCGTCATACGTTGCTGACATTGTTGTTTCTCCTTCCTGTTGATGTTGTTGAGATCTCTCAACGTTGTTTGCATTATAACACCACTTACCTACTATGTCAATAGGTAAATAGAAATTTTTTTCAATTTCTTATGAAAAAGCCCATGAAATATACGTAGAACGCTGATCTCATGGGCTGTTTTGGCTTTGGTTGATTCTGTAGGACTGTCAGTTATCCATCATGATTTGGATTTTTTGCTCTCGTAGTCCTCCAGCGCGGATTGGATCGCTTCTTCCGCGAGCACCGAGCAGTGCATCTTGTGGGGCGGCAGTCCGTCCAGCGCCTCCGCGACCGCCTTGTTGGTCAACAGCATCGCCTCGGCGACGGGCTTGCCCTTGATCATCTCGGTTGCCATCGAGCTGGACGCGATCGCGCTGGCACAGCCGAAGGTCTCGAACTTCACATCCGAGATCACCTCGTTGTCGATCTTCAAATACATTTTCATGATGTCGCCGCATTTCGCGTTGCCGACCTCGCCGACGCCGTCCGCGTCCTCGATCACGCCCACATTCTGCGGGTTCAAAAAGTGTTCCATTACCTTTTCGCTGTATAGTGCCATATATTTCCTCCTATGGTGTAGGGGAGGGGCTTGCTCCTCCCGAAATCACACGGGCGTAGATGTTGCCCTGTTATTGAAGTATAAATTCCTTTTTGCCGCTCATCAAATCGCGCCAGACGGGGGAGAAGCTCCGCAGGTACGCGACGACCTCCTTGACGGCTTCGATGATGTAGTCCGCTTCTTCCACGGTGATCTCCTCGCCGATGCTCAGCCGCAGGGAGCCGTGGGCAACGTCATGGATACGCCCGATCGAGAGCAAGACATGGCTCGGGTCGAGCGCGCCCGAGGTGCAGGCACTGCCCGAAGAGGCGGAAATACCCCTTTGATCGAGCAGGATCAGCAGTGATTCGCCCTCGATGCCCTCAAAGCTGAAATTGATGTTGCCCGACAGGCGATTCTCCGCGTCGCCGTTGAGGGCGCTGTGCGGTATCTCTGACAAGCCCCGGATCAGGTGATCTCTGATCTGTGCTTTATGCGCGTTGGCGCTGTCCATCCCGTCGACCGCTTCTTTGAGCGCCGTCGTCATCGCGACGATCCCGGGCAGATTCTCCGTGCCCGCGCGTTTACCGCGCTCCTGCGCGCCGCCCTCGATCAGATTGCTCAGCACGATTCCTTTCTTCGCGTACAGGAACCCGACGCCCTTCGGACCGTGGAACTTGTGCGCGGAGGCGGACAGCATATCGATGCTTTGCGCCTTGACGTCGATCGGGAGGTGCCCGACCGCCTGCACCGCGTCGGTGTGGAAGATCACGCCCTTTTCACGGCAGAGCGCGCCGATCTGCGCGATCGGCTGGATGGTGCCGATCTCGTTGTTCGCCGTCATGATCGTGACAAGACAGGTGTCCTCGCGGATCGCGTCAGCCAGTTCCTCTACGCGCACGATACCGTTCTCGTGTACGGGCAGGAGCGTGACTTCAAAGCCGTTTTTCTCGAGCTTGTTCAATGTATGCAGGATCGCGTGATGCTCAAATGCACTCGAGATAATGTGCATCTTGCCCTTCTTTTTGCCGATCATTGCGGCGGAGAGCAATGCCTGATTATCCGCCTCACTGCCGCCGGAGGTGAAGATGATCTCACGCGGCTCGGCGTTGATGATCGCGGCAATTGCGGCGCGTGCCGCTTCCAGCTCCTCCTTCGCGACCTGTCCGATGGTGTACAGGCTCGACGGATTGCCGTAGGTGTTCTGCATGGTTTGTATCATGCTTTCGATCGCCGCGGGGCTCATCTTGGTGGTCGCGGCGTTATCTGCGTATATTTGCATAAGGTTTCTCCTTTTCTGATTCCGATGGAATCGTTTCTGTCCGATCGGAATCAAAGCCATTATACTCCCATTAACCTACTATGTCAATAGGTTAAAATAAAATGGATCGGTCATTCCGGGGTGTGGATATTGCAAAACCACACTGCATAGTATATAATAACACCATATAATATGATTGCGATGCGCAGGCATTTCGTCCGCAGCTCAGCAATTAGCAGTAATGATAAAAAAGGGGGTGACGGGTTGTCCAAGTTCATCATCACACGCTACACTGCCGACAGCAAACAGCATTTGCAACAGCCTGTGCGGATCGCGCATGTGTCCGATCTGCATGAGCGCGACTGTGACGACATCATGGACGCGATCAAAAAGGAACGCCCCGATCTGATTTTTATCACAGGCGATACCTTCGAGCGCTACGACAACCGCCCCCAGTATGAATTTGAGCGCCGGCCCCTCAAGCGCCTGATCATCAACATCCTCCACTATTCCAACTATGTGCTGACAAAGCTTTTGCCGAAGAGAGCGAAGGCGGATGAAGAGAATGTCCTCCGATTTCTGAGAGAAGCCGTCACCGTCGCGCCCGTCTATATAAGCCTTGGCAATCATGAGGAAAAGCTCCTGCATCGGGACTATCGCTTTTTGCGTGACGTCGGCGTCACCCTGCTCGATAACGCCGATATCGATCTGAAAGTCAGGGACTTTCAATGCGTTCTCGGCGGAATGTCCTGCTGGGATTATGAGGAATGGCTGCCGACGTTCCTCAATAAGGACGGCTATAAGATCCTGCTTTGCCACAAGCCCAATCAATACGCGGAGCTGTTGACCGACAGCGGCGTTGACCTGACCCTATCGGGTCACACCCACGGCGGTCAGGTGCTGATCGGGAAGAAGGGCGTGGGATTCTTCGTGCCCGGTCAGGGCTTGTTCGGAAAACTCGCCCACGGCAGATTCTTTGACGGCAGGCTGATCGTATCCGCGGGATGCGCCAACACCGTCGCGTGTCCGCGGTTCTTCAACCCCCGCGAGCTGGTGATGATAGAGGTGAGATAATGGAACATTTCGATATTGATCAAGCGCCCTTGGAGATCGAGCGCAAATTCCTGATCGAGTACCCCGATATCGCGGAGCTGAGGAAGATGCCCGACTACCGCGTGGTGCATATGGAACAGAGTTATTTGCAGGAAGAGGGAGATTTCCCCGGCGGCAGAGTGCGCCGCATCGTCGACGGCAGCAGCGTAACATATGTCTATACCTATAAGGTGAGGCTCTCCGAGATGACGCGCCATGAGTTTGAAAAGGAGATCACCGAGGCGGAATACCGCGAGATGTTGACCCGCCAAACGCCCGGCACCATCACCATCCGCAAGGATCGCCACAGCTTTTTGTACCGTGGTCTGACCTATGAGCTGGACGTTTATTCTTTCTGGGATGACAAGGCGACCTTGGAGGCGGAGGTCGACAGCGAGGACACGCCCATTCCCATCCCGCCGTGCGTCACACTCATCAAAGAGGTCACCTTTGACCGCCGCTATAACAATTCTCAGCTATCCCGCAACAAAGGAAACATCGAATAACAAACAAAGGCACCCTTGTGAAAAACAAAGGTGCCTTTTTGAAAGGAAATACGCTTAGTCATGCGGAGTTAGCTGTGTGGGGAATCACCCTGTCATGCGATGCGGGGTGAATCGGGGGAGGGGAATTCGATGATCTCAGCCCTAGCGGCTGAATTGATGGGTAGGATGATTCCCATCATCAGGGATGCCTTGCGGATCCTGCGCTCTCTGATCCTCTCTCGTCTGAGACCGCGCAGATCATAGGTGGTTTCCGGTGTGTTCAGTTGAAGAGTCGATTTCATATTTACGCCGCCTTTCTTTAAGAATTGTTTTTGTTCTATGCCGTTATAATAACCTGTCAATATGATATCCGTGTGATTGAAGTGTGAAGTTTTTGTGAGAGTTTTATCACGAAATTATTGCATCATAGCCTATATAATGTTTATCACGGTTCACACAATCTTGTTTTTTCACATAATGTTCATATTTGTATCACGCAGAAAACAGATTGACGGGTTAAGATATGGCTGTAATCAAAAAACATCCACATCGACATTGCAAAAGCGCCATCCTATACTGTATTGTTTGGAGCAGCATAGAACCTTTCGCAATGATCCGACAAAAAAGGAGGAACCACCATGAAAAAGATGATCGTTGTTTTATTAACCTTATTAATGATAACCGCCGCGCTGACAGCCTGCGGCAAAGCACAGGATCAGTCCGCGGGATCAAACGCTTCGGCGGATACATCCGCCAAGACAGCGGAAACGACCGCTGCCGCTTCGGCGACACAGACCGCCGCGAGCAGCACCGGCGCCAAGCTCAGCCAGCCCAATGAGGTCGTCACCACCGCTAATGTCACCTCGAACGGCGCGATCAACGCGACCGAACTCTTCTCCGATCGTGACCTCAAGCAAACCGCTGATCTCACCGACGCGGTCTACTACGATCTCAGCGACAACAGCAACATCACCATCACCAAAGAAGGCGTTTATGTGATCTCCGGCTCCGCTTCCAATGTGTCCATCATCATCGAAGCGGGCGATAACGCTAAGGTCCAACTCGTGTTCAACGGCGCGACTATCTCCAACAACTCCGCGCCCGCCGTCTATGTCAAGAGCGCCGACAAGGTATTCGTCACCACCGTAGAGGGCACGACCACCGAGCTGACTGTCAGCGGCGCCTTCACCGCCGACGGCGAGACCAATACCGACGCCGTCATCTTCTCCAAGGATGATCTGGTACTCAACGGTCTGGGCACATTGACCATCAACAGCTCCGACAACGGTATTTCCGGCAAGGACGATATCAAGATCACCGGCGGCACCATCAACATCACCTCGACCTCCGACGCGATCGAAGCCAACGAGAGCATCGCGATCGCTGACGGTACCATCACCATCAAGACGAGCAAGGACGCGCTGCACGCCGAGAATGACGAGGATGACAGCACGGGTTATATCTACATCTGCGGCGGCACCTTCAACATTTCGGCGGCCTCCGACGCGATCCAAGCGACCACGATCGCTCAGATCGACGGCGGCAACATCACCGCAAGCGCTGTCGAGGCGATCGAAGCGACCTTTGTCCAGCTCAACGGCGGCACCTATAACCTCACCGCCTCCGACGACGGCATCAACGCGACAAGCAAGTCAAAATCCCAATCCGTCAAGATCGAGATCAACGGCGGCGACATCACCGTCAACATGGGTCAGGGCGACACCGACGGCATCGACTCCAACGGTGATCTGATCATCAACGGCGGCACCGTCAACGTCAACGCGCAATCTCCCTTCGACTATGACGGTCAGGGACAGCTCAACGGCGGCACCGTCTACGTCAACGGCTCACAGGTCACCGAGCTGACCAACCAGATGATGGGCGGCGGAATGGGCGGCGGTCGCGGCGGAATGGGCGGCGACCCCAATATGAACGGTAACGGAGGCCCCATGGGCGGCGGCTTCGCCAGATAAAGTGAAAAGGGCGTGCGCGCCCATTAATACAAGCAAAAGCCGTAGGATGATTTCCTACGGCTTTTACTTGTCGATAAAGTACATTAGGCAGGAACAGTACGTCTATCATCCTCCCTCTGACGAGGGAGGTGGGCTCGCTTGCGAGCTCGGAGGGATAGATAACGATGCGTAAAAATGATTCTTCGGCTTTTGACTCAAGCCGCATTTTAATTGCCTTTTTTCACGATATTGAGTCATTCCTTGCATTTTCACTATATCGTTGCGTTATCTCTCCCCTCGCATTATGACAGTATTCACTATTTTACTTTCTGATTGCGTGCCCCCTCGTCAGAGGGGGCTGAAAAAGATGCAGTGC
Organism: uncultured Ruminococcus sp.; assembly: GCA_902764715.1. Classification (GTDB taxonomy): domain Bacteria; phylum Bacillota; class Clostridia; order Oscillospirales; family Acutalibacteraceae; genus Ruminococcoides. The sequence continues at coordinate 8,474 of CACWXE010000015.1, forward strand.
CCTCGTGATACGCGCGTCCGTCAGAGGGGGCTGGAAAGGTCTTTCTACAGACTGAAACCCCTTGAACGTGTTGTTCAAGGGGTTATCTGTTTCTGATCATTATTTCATTCAGACAAGATACCGCTGGATCGCTGTCGCGTCGAGAATGCCGCGCTCGCCGTCGCGGTTGAAGTCGGAGTAGCAGCGGATGTTTTCGATAGGAGCACCCATTTCATCATCCTCGGGATAATCCGCGATCTTTGCCGCGCAGCGCTGCATCATGGTCGCGTCGATCACGGTGATGCTGTCGTCGCCGTCGATATCGCCCAGCAGCTTTCCTTCGCCGCGCTCATCAAATGTCTTTTGCAGTCCGTTGTACTCCTCGACCGTATTACCATTCAACGGGATGAATCGATCCTGCTTTACGTCATAGACGCCGTAGCCGGAATCGAACGGAGCGCCTACGCTCGGTCTTGTCACCACACGGTTACCGATAATGGCCTGATAGATGCCTGTGAGCTGAAGATAGGATTCCACGCGCAGAAGCACCCAGTCAACCTTGCCCGCGACGTCGTGATGCTCAAACATCTCGTCATAGAGCTGATAATAATCCGCGAACCCTGTCTCACTCCGATCGCCGCGGGGAGGTTCGCAATCTATGAGGGGTACAACGTAATCGGCGCAGAAGCGGTCGAACAGCGTGTGGGACGGTCCCTTGGTGAAAGCGGGGTCGACGCCGCCGCACCAGGCATAATCGTAAAGGAGGATATTTCCGTCGTCATCCTTATCGTCCGATCCATACAAATGTACCGAACCGTCGAACACACATTCCTGTGACTGCATTTTGCCGTCGGTCAGGTAATAATACGTCATCCCCTCGGGCATCGAGAAGCGGTACATCTGCTCGGCATAGTCATTCATGTCAAAGGGATCCATTTTCGCGCGGATGGTCGTTTCTTCTCCGTAATCGTTTTTTTCGGAACGGCAGCAGATCATCAAATCATCATCGAACAGGTTCGCATGATTGTCAAAGACGATCAGGTTTTTCTCGACGGTATCCGCTTGCGTCGGGATGGTCGGATACGTCGCTCCTTCATTCGGCAGGGTGGGATCCTGCTCGTTGTAGGAGATCTCCTGTACGTTGACTTTATAGTAATAGCTGTCGTCGACCTCACCGGTCAGCGAGATCAGCACCCGCTCGCCTATGGGGATCTCGACGGTCTGGTGAGAGGTGCCGTCGCTGATGATGACGCAGTTGACTTGATACGGCATGAACGCCGCGTACATCACATCGCCGTTGTCATTGGAATCGACCGCCTCCATCTTGAAGCCGGGCCATTCATACGGCGCATCGAGATAGAAGCCGTTTTGTAACTCCATGCCGAACAGGTACGCGTCGGAGAACTGACCGGCATAGTCGGCAAAAAAGACTCTTCTTTGCAGTGCCGCCGGATTGGCGTCTCCGTTTGCCGACGCAATCAGCGGAAACGCGGTCAGCAATATACAGGCCGTCAGAATGACGGCAATGATCTTTTTCATGATTCTTCCTCCTTGTAGGATTAACATGATCCATTTACAATAATTATAGCATAAAAAACGAAAGATAGAAAAGAACTGTCACAAAAACCAGAGCGGCGGGTATAAAAAATCGAAGGCGATTTTTGTGCAGGATGACGGTGTGCATGTTGCATAAATAAACGCCTTGGATTTTGGATTGCGCAGGACCTTGATTTATGATATCATATCCATATATGGGCTTGTTCGGTCTGTTACGCAAGACAGATCAGGCTGAGCGAAAAGCCGATAAACAATCCGGTAAAATGAAGGAGAATGGATATGAAAAAGAGAACAATGGTTATTATGGCGTGTATCGGTCTGGCGGTCATCATCGCAGGCGCGGCGGTCACCCTGTATATCGTCGTCAATAAGAAAAAGCCAAAGACTCCCGCACCGCAGCCTACCGTCGCGGTCACTCAGGTTCAGCAGAACGCCCCCTCCGCCGATGCGACTGTGATCCCGACCGAAGCAAAATAATAAGTTTGCGAAGAAATAACAGTGTACTGAAATGAAGAAAAAAACGACTGTTATCATTGCGTGTGTTTGTGTTGCGATCATCCTCGCGAGCGCGGCGATCATCCTGTATGTGCTCTTGAATCAAAAGCAACCGTTGACGGCGGCGACAAAGGACGAGGCGGCTCCGACGGTTATTGCTCCGCAGAGCACTGCCGCGGGTGAAAGTACCGCGCTTTCAACAGACCCCTCGACCGGTGAGACGCTCGCCGAAACGATGACGGATGGCGTGACACAGCCCCCCGCCGAATTGACGGCTCCCGACGAGATGGAAACGCTCCTCCGGCAGGGCGGCGCCTCCTTACAGCAGCTCAGCGATTACGGCTGTACCCAGCTGATGACGGTGTCATCCTCCGGCAGCAGCGCCGAGATCCGCTTTTTTGTCTGCGAGAACAACACATGGACAGCGTATGAAGAACTGACCTGCTCCGGCTTTGTCGGCAGGAACGGCGTTACCGTTGATATGCATGAGGGCGGCAACGCTACTCCGTTCGGTCTGTATCACATCGGCGACGCGTTTTATATCAACGACCAGCCTGCGACAGGGCTGAATTCGTTTCAGATCACGAGCGACACCTATTGGGTCGATGATCCCGATTCGTCCCATTACAATCGGCATATGGAGGGCACAGCGGAAAAGGATTGGGATTCCGCTGAGCACATGATCGAAATCGACGGCTACCGTTACGGCTTTGTCATCGACTACAACACCGCGGCTGAATACAACAAGGGCTCGGCGATCTTCTTCCATATTTCATCCGCCCCCACCGCAGGGTGCGTCGGCACGGATGAGTCGAGTGTGCTCGCTTATCTGTCCCGTCTCAACGCATCATCCAACCCGTTTATCCTGATCGTATAACACTGAGGAGTTATCTATGAGTGAGGAAAGAACAGCATATTACAGACCGGTCGAGATCCGACCGGCGACACTGCTGATCATCGACAAACAGAATGTCCCGTATATCGTATCCCTGGATCGGGATCTGACGCTGGGCAGAGATTATCCCGGCGCGGACACCGGCATCCGCGTCCGTTCCCTGATCACCGGAAGACGGCACGGCGAGTTCATCCACGATGACTCGGATGACAGCTTCTATTATATCGACAACAACAGTACCAACGGTACGTATATCAACGGCGTCAAGCTCCCGCCCTATAATGCGCGCGGTTCCAAGGCGTACAAGCTGTGGGACGGCGATATCATCCGTATCGACCGCGCGAACCTCAACAACCCTCATCCCGAGTCGGTGCTGATCATCTTTTCACGCAGCCTCGACCCTGAGGAACAATGGCAGAGCTTTCCGATCCCCGGCATGACGAGGGTATCGATCGGCCGCGGCGAGAACAACATGATCCTCCTGCAGGACATTATGGCGTCGCGCGAGCATGCCGAGCTGATCAGGGATGAGCGCGGGATGTTCCTGTACGACTGCAACAGCCAGAACGGTCTGTCGGTCAACGGCAGACAGGTTGAGGGCGGCATCCAACTCTTCAACCGCGACGTCATCCGGATCGCCAACACCCTGCTCATCGTCATCGGCGACCGGATCTACTACAACAATCCCGGAGAAAAGGTCGGAGCGCTGTCGGTGTTTATCCGCAGCAAGACCGTCAATTTCGGTAAAAAGACCTTGCTCAAGGATGTTCGTTTCAGTGCGGACACCGGCGATTTTGTCCTGATCCTCGGCGGCTCCGGCGCGGGCAAGACCACCCTCGTCAACGCGATCCTCGGCGACGGCAAGGCGGACGGCGAGGTCATTCTGGACGGTCTTGACCTGTACAAAAACTTTAAAACGATGAAATCCCAGATCGGTCTGGTGCCCCAGTTCATCAATCTGCGGCTGAACGATAAGGTGCGCCAGACGCTGATGGATATCGCGGATATCAAGCTCGACGGCAAGTATTACTCCAAAGAGGTTAAGAACCGCCGTGTCGACGAGGTGCTCAACCGCGTCGGCGTCAAGGGGCTGGAGAATCATCTGATCCGACAGCTTTCCGGCGGCCAGAAGAAGAAGGTCTCCGTTGCCGCTCAGCTGGTCGGCTTCCAAAAGGTCTTTATCTGTGACGAGCCCGACTCCGGCCTTGACGCCGCGTCCCGCGTCCAGCAGATGGAGATCCTCAAGGAGATCGCGAACAACGGCAAGATCGTTATGGTCATCTCCCATGAGCCCGACGACGCGGTGGATTCGACCACCAACGAGATCCTGTTCACCAAGGTGCTCGTGCTCGCCAAATCCTCATCGGATAACGCGGGTCATCTGGCGTTCTTCGGCTCGCCCTATGAGGCGCTCGAGTACTTCGGCGTCAAACGCCTGCAGGATATCATGAAGGAGATCAACCCCGATTATGAGGGCGGCAAGGGCAGAGCCGACTTCTATATCAACAAGTTTCTGACACAGAAAGGCGGCGGTTTCTATCAATAATGTAGGCTTCGTCAAACAGACCTCTGTATATTTTAAGAAGATCACCCGCATCGCGCTCAGAGAAAAGGCGTGGAAATTCGTTGTCTTCGCGGCGATCATCGCCATCATCGTGGCGGCTGTCGTCAGCGATGACATGTTCGATAATTACGAGTCCACCAAGTCAGGCTTCTTCACGCTGGCTTCGGCGTGTATCTGGCTGGGTATCTTCAACTCGATCCAAAGTATCTGTAAAGAACACGACATCATCCGCTCCGAATACCGTCAGGGTATGAGGATGACGTCTTATATTTGCGCGAACACCATGTGGCAGGCGGTGCTGTGTATCGTGCAGTCGGTCATCATCTATGCCGTCTGTCTTGCCTTCGGCTTCTTCCGGGACTGCCCGAGCGACGGGGCAATGATGCCCTCGTTTATCGAGTATTTCATCACCATCTTCCTTTTGACCTTCGGTTCATCCGTCATGGGCATCATGGTGTCGTCCATTTCCGGCAACCCGACGACCGCGATGACGATCATGCCCTTCGTGCTGATCCTGCAGCTGATCATGAGCGGCGTGCTGTTTGAGCTGAGCGGCTTCAGTGAGACGGTGGCGAATATCACCTTCAGCAAATGGGGCATGTCCGCCTTCGGTAGCAGCGGCGACATGAACAGTCTGGAGCACGCGATGGCAAAAAAGCTGCCCGAAATGGCGCAGATGATCGCGGATCAATACCCGGTCGACGAGGTGTATGACCATGAGGCAGGCACCCTGATCACAGCATGGTAGTGGTGCCTCGGCATCACCGTAGTCAGCGCGGTGGTCAGCGTCGTCAGCCTGAAGATCAAGAACAGAGATTCTTAAGCGAGGTTGCCAATGGATATGAATGATCGACCCGCCGTTGTGACCCGGGAACTCTTTGATGTGTCGGATTCACAGCCGATGTGTTATGATGTGCATCTGTCCACCCATCCCGGCAAGGTGCGTTCCGGCAATGAAGATAATTTTGCAATCAATACGGTCTACCGCCGCTTGGAGGATCAAAAGAAGAATTTGCAGGGTACCCGCCTGAAGGATCCGCTGTGCTGCGCGGTGTTCGACGGTATGGGCGGTGAAGCGTACGGTGAGCGTGCCTCAGTGCTCTGTGCCGAGGCGTCGGCGCTCGTTTACCGTGATCTGGTCAAGAGCAGTGAAGTGAACGTCGATGAGATCGTATGCCGCTTTGTCGAAAAGAGCAACCGCGCCGTTGTCGACATGCTGGAATCCACCCATTCTAAACGCGGCGGCAGTACCTTTGTCATGACCGTATTCTGTAACGGCGTAGTCTACCCTTATTCGCTGGGTGATTCGCGCATCTACCTGTACCGCGACGGGCATCTGCGTCTGCTTTCGAACGACCAGACGCTGGCGATGAAGAAGCTGCGCGCCAATATCATCACCGAAGAAGAAGCGCTCACCAGTCCCGATCGCCACAAGCTGACGTCCTTCTTAGGCGTTGACGTCGACGCAGAGGGCTTGGCGCCCCAGATCTATCAGCCCTTTGTGCTCAAGCCCGGCGACAAGCTCCTGCTTTGCAGCGACGGACTCTACGATATGTGCTCCGACCGACAGATGTCAAAGCTGATGGCAAAATCGCCCAACGAGGCGTGTCTGGCGCTGGTCAATGCGGCGCTCGAAAAAGGCGGCGAGGATAATATTACCTGCCTCCTCGTCAACTGCTCCGAAGCATAAATTATACAACAAATCCCCATGCTATGCACAGCATGGGGATTCTTTTCTCCTTATGAGGTGATGAATCTCTCTTTCGTAAGGGCGTAGGGATGAAAAAGGCAGAAAGGGTTCATATCATTTTTGCTTATTCTGTTTCCTGCATCCAGATCCCGATGGGGTAGGGGACGGCGCTGTGGGACAGATGTCGCTGGATCAGCGTCGCGTCCATGACCGTCAGTCCGTCGCCGTCGATATTGCCGTGCGCCAGGATCTTTTCGCCGATCTCCATCGGCACCCTTGCACAGCCGCGCTGGATACAGGAGGCGTCGATAACGTCGATCTCGCCGTTGCCGTCCGCGTCGCCGAGCCGATAGGAGCCCTCGGGCAGTACATCACGGAACACCCGCAGTGAGGGCAGCGCCGTACCGTCGGGCAGGAAGAAGGCCTGATTATCGACCGCCGAGCCGCCGTACCATTTGCCCGCGTCATCGGGATCATACTCAGCGCTTGCGCTTGCCGCCCAGCCGGAGCCGTCGCGCTCCCACAGTTCTTTGTTCAGGGTCAGCCGTTCGCAGCTGTCCCCCGTCAGCTGATCCTCCCAGGCCAGCTTGCATACCTCCCGGAGAATATGATGTTTGAGTTCCACAATCCCTTTATCGTTGGTGATCATCGGGGAGCCTCCTTCAGGGCTGTTCTGTTTTCCCGGGCGCCAAGACGCGCGATGAATTCCAATACAGCATTATACCATGGACCCGGGAAGAAGAAAAGAAAAAATCGGTTGACGAAATGGAAAGAGATGGTAAAATAGGAGCCGAAAACGGGCGGGGACGCCCAAAAGTGAATAGGGGGTAATTCTTTATGACAGGGGTACCGCTTATTATTGCCTTCGTAGTCGCCATCGCGGTCATGATTGTGCTGATCTCCAAGCTGAAGGTTCATCCCTTCCTGGCCATCATGGCCGTTTCCCTGGTGCTGGGAATCCTTGCGGGCATTCCGCTGGTGGACAAGACCCTGCAGGACGGGTCAAAGGTCAGCGGACTGGCGTCCGTCATTGGCTCCGGCTTCTCCGGAACCTTCACATCCATCGGTATCGTAATCATCCTGGGCGCTTTTATCGGAACCGTGCTGGAAAAGACCGGCGCCGCGCTGAAGCTGGCGGACATGGTGATCCGCCTGGTAGGCGAGAAACATCCCCAGCTGGCCATCGAGCTGATGGGCTGGGTGGTTT
>CACWXE010000016.1 GCA_902764715.1 uncultured Ruminococcus sp.
CGAGGATGAACAGATCCTGCAGATCGCCGCGGGCGATAAGGACTGGGTGATCCGTTCCTCGGCAGTCAGAGGACTGTCGCTCTTAAAGACGCAAAGCGCGCTCAATACCGTCAAGCACGCGCTGGGCGACAAGGAATGGTGGGTGCGCCAGACGGCGGCTCAGTCGATCACCCGCATGGATATCTCGCCCAAGGATCTGGAAGAGATCTTAGGCGGATACGACCGTTTTGCCGCCGACGCGATGAAGAACGTCCTGTATAAGACGGTCGACACGTGATCTTTTAGCTATCACAATCTTTTTATGATCGTTTTAGGCACGCCTATTGACGATCCGTTAACGCAAAGTATCTGATTAGGAGGAACAGACTGTGGGATTTTTGAATGCGATACGCCACTTTATCGTTTTTTTCAATTACTTCTGCATGGCTTTTACGCTGTTGCTCAACTTAATATACATCGTCCAGCTGTTTGTGTCTTTTTTTCGCGTAAACCGCAACTATAACAAGACCTTTTCCGATGATTATCTCAGCTATGAGGACAGCGAAAACCTCCTGCCCATCTCGCTGATCATCCCCGCGTTCAACGAGCAGGAGCATATCGTGCAGAATGTCCGCTCGCTGATGAAGCTCAACTATCCGCATTTTGAGATCATCGTCGTGAACGACGGCTCAACGGACAAAACGGGCGATAAGGTCATCGAAGCCTTTCATATGCACAAGATCGAGACCTCGATCCGCTATCAGATCCCGACCCAGAAGATCGAGGCGGTCTATTACAGCAAGACCTATCCCAACCTTTTGTATGTACAAAAGGCGAACGGCGGTAAGTCCGACGCGCTGAACGCCGGCATCAATATCTCGAAATATCCGCTTTTCACCTGTCTGGACGCCGACTCCCGTATCGAGAAGGACGCGCTGCTGCGCCTGTCGATGGAGTTCATCAAGGATTCCCGCACCGTCGTCGCGGGCGGTATCGTGCGTATTGCGAACGGCTCCAAGATCGTCGACGGCGAGCTCAAGGGCTTTACGATGCCCAAAAAGCTCATCGAGCGTTTCCAGATCGTCGAGTACTATCGTTCCTTTTTGATGGGACGTGTCTTTTGGGCGGCGTCCAACTCTCTGCTCATCGTATCGGGCGCTTTCGGATTGTTCAGAAAGCAGACCGTTATCGAGGTGGGCGGCTACAAAAAGAACACCATCGGCGAGGATATGGAGATCGTCGTCCGTATCCACCACTATATGCGCAAGCATCGCAGAAAATATAAGGTCAAATTCAACGAATTCTCGGTTTGCTGGACACAGGGCCCGATGTCGCTCAACGACATCCGCAGCCAGCGCCGCCGCTGGCAGATCGGTCTGATGGATACGCTGATCTCGCACGCGAGCATGACCTTCAACCCGCGCTACGGCTTTGTCGGACTGGTATCGATGCCCTACAACTGGATCTTCGAGTTGTTCGGCGCGCTGGTCGAGACGATCGGTTATTTCCTGATACCGTTCACGCTGATCATGGGCGAGTTGAACATGTTCTTCTTCGTCATCTATTTCCTGTTGTCGGTATCCTTGGGCGTCATCCTCTCCGAGGGCAGCCTCGTGCTGGAGCAGTACACCCACCGCGCCGCGATGACCGCCAAGCAGAGCATCGCGATCTCCGTCTACGCGATCCTCGAGAACTTCGGCTACCGACAGATCATCACCATCTTCCGTGTAGAAGGTATCATCAAATACCGTAAGCTCCGTAAAACATGGGGCAAGATCAAGCGTAAGGAGTTTGAACAATGAAGAAGATCGTCATCTCTGTTATCGCTACCATTGTCGTGCTCTTTTTTCTGGCGCAGACAGGCTTGCTCGCGCCGTTCGGTATCAAGCAGCTCTCTGTCTTCGGCCGTGAGAACAGGAAAAGCTCCGACGTAGACACCTCGAGCGAAGAATACATGGATACCGCCAACAACCTGAGCTACCGCTTCAAGGCGGAAGGTCAATATTTCAGCGTGTATCAAAACGGCGGCTGGAAAGAGCAGTTCATGACCGGCGTCAATATCGGCGCGTCGGAACCCGCTCTGTTTCCCGGCGATCTCACGATCAGCTACGAGACCTACCTGAGATGGTTCAAATACATCAGCGAGATGAACTGCAACTGTATCCGTGTCTACACCACCATGCGCCCGCAGTTCTATCTGGCACTCAACGATTTTAATAAAGACGCCGATAAACCGATCTATCTCTTTCAGGGCGTATGGGTCAACGAGGATGATATCGAGCGTCTGAGCGACGTCTACGCAGAGAATGAGAAGATCCTCACGGACTTCAAAAAGGACGTACTGGCCACCGTTGACGTCATCCACGGCAACGCTGTCATCCCCGAAAGCCCCGGTAAAGCCTCCGGTACCTATCGCACCGATGTATCGCGCTGGATGGCGGGCTGGATCGTCGGTATCGAGTGGGATCCCAACCTCGTCATCAACACAGATGAACAGCATCCCGATATGCGCGACTATGACGGCAATTATCTGTTTACCCAGAGCGCCACGCCCTTTGAGGCGTTCTTATGCCGTGTCGGCGATGCGCTGATCGACCACGAGACTGAGCAGTACCAGTTTCAGGTACCTCTTGCCTTCACCAACTGGATCACCACTGACCCGCTGAGCCATCCCAACGAGCCGCATTTCGATGAGGATAAGGCGACCGTGAACACCGAGAATATCAAGTTCCGTAACTTTGACCCCGGCATGTTCGTTTCGTACCATATCTATCCCTATTATCCCGACAGCCTGAACTATCAGGAGGACTATCTGTCCAACAAAGACAGCGAGGGCAAGGTCGACACCTACTCCGCGTACCTCAAGGATCTGAAGCTGGTACACACCCTGCCGATGCTCGTCGCCGAGTTCGGTATCCCGACCTCGCGCGGCATGGGTCACGAGAGCGTGATGGGCTATAATCAGGGTCATGTCGATGAAAACGCGCAGGGCGCGATGCTCACGGGCATAATCGACTCCATCTACGACACAGGCTACGCCGGCGGAATGGTGTTCACATGGCAGGACGAGTGGTTCAAGCGTACATGGAACAACGTCATGTTCGATATCGCCGACCGCCGACCGTTCTGGTCGAATATCCAGACCACCGAGCAGTGCTTCGGTATTCTGGCGTTCGATCCGGGCGCGAAATACACCGTCAGCTATCCCGACGGCGATCTGTCCGAATGGGATAATGCCGAGGCGACCGTGACGAACGATCAGGGCGATCTGTACGTCCGCAGTGACGAGCGCTATGTCTACATCATGGTCAAGGCAAAGGATTATGACTTTAACAACGACACGCTGTACATCCCGATCAACACGATCTCCGGACAGGGCAACACCAAGGTGCCGGATGATAAGCTGACCTTTGACGAAGGCGCGGATTTCCTGATCAAGCTGCACGGCGCGAGCGACTCCCATATCTATGTGGATCGTTATTATGACGCGTTCAATTACCATTATGTCGAGTCCCGCATCCTGTCGGATTTTCCGAAGTTGAAGGATGTGGATAAAAAGGACAGCGGCAACTTTGACGAAATGATGATGTGCTACGGCTACCACCTCAAGGTAGGCGGTACCGGCGCAGAGGTGCCGGATAAGGCATATGAGACCGGTAAGCTCCAGTACGGCAACGGCAATCCCGAATCGGAGGACTACGCGTCCCTCACCGACTTCTGTTACGGCAACGGCGGCGTAGAGCTGCGCATCCCGTGGCAGCTGCTGAACGTCATGGATCCCTCCTCCAAGCAGCAGATAGGCGACTTTCAGGAGGAACAGGTCTTTATGCCGCAGGATTTCAACGCGTTCGACTTCGGCTTTGGCTATACCGCGGACGATGAGGCGCTGAGCATCTCTCTGTCCGGCAGCTACACCTATGACGAATGGACATTGCCCACATGGCACGAGCGGTTGAAGCCCTCTTACTATGAGCTGCAAAAGTATTTGCAGACCTATCGCGATGACGAAAAGAACAACAAAAAAGAGGTGAAAAGATGAAAAGGATAACAGCGCTTCTTTTAGCGTTGATGATGCTTCTCCTTTCCGCCTGCTCCAAAGAGCAAGATGATAAAAACGCCGGTGTTCCCGGGCAGATCACTCTGCCCGATACACAGGGCGTTTTTATGCCTTTTTACGCCGCTGATAACGGTTATCTCTACCGCAACGCCGGCAAACAAAAGGGCGAGCTGTTCTATGTCAACGGCGTCAATATGGGCTTGACGGAGCCGCAGACCGATTTAGCGGCGCCCGATACAACCTATGACACCTATATGGATTGGTTCAAAAAGATCGCCGCTATGAATGTCAACACCGTGCGCGTGTTCACGATCATGAACCCCGATTTCTACCGCGCTTTTGCCGATTACAATGAAAACAACAGCACACCGCTGTATCTGATACAGGGCGTCTGGTTCTCAGAGGATCTGATGTACCAGCTGACCGACGCGCTCGAAAGCGACAAGATCCTGATCTCTGCGTTCAAGCGCTCGGTCACCGAGACGATCGACGCGATCCACGGTTCCAGCGACTACACGACCTACGGCAGGTTCAGCCCCGCGATCTATGACCGCGATATCTCCGATTATGTGGTCGGCTACATCCTCGGGCTGGAATATCCCGCCGCGTTCGTGGAGGAAACCAACGCCTCGCACCCCGATATGGCGAACTATCAGGGAAAGTTCCTGTCGACTGCCGAGGGTTCGACGCCGTTCGAGGCGTTCTTATGCGAGGTCGGCGACACGCTGATCACCTATGAGAGCGACGCCTATTCCTGCCAGATACCGGTTGCGTTTTTGAACTGGCAGACCCTCGACACCTTAAAGCACAGCGCCGAGCCCTTTGCCGAGGAAGAGGACGCGCAGAGCGTCGATACCGAGAAGATCAAAGCGGCGGACAGCTACTACGCGGGTCTTTTTGCCGCGGTGGACGTATACCCCTATTATCCCGAATTCATGAATCACCAGAAAGAATATGTCGAGGCGGACGATAACTACCTCGCCTATCTCAACGATCTGAAAAAGACCTATACCGTGCCCCTGCTCATCGCCGAATACGGTCTGAACACTTCGCGAGGGATCGCGCACACCGGGATCAACGGCTACCAGCAGGGCGGGCTGACGGAACAGCAGCAGGGCGAGCTGGACGCGCGGATGGCGCGGGATATCTGCGACGCGGGCTGCTGCGGAGGACTGCTCTTCTCATGGCAGGACGAATGGTTCAAGCGCACATGGAACATGGAGATGTACTACCCCGATAAGCCCGCTGACCGCACACACGACCTGTCGTCCGCGGAGCAGAGCTACGGCGTGATGGCGTTCGACGTTTCCGCCGCTTATCCCGACGGCGACGCCGCGGAGTGGAACGGCAACACCGGTATCGGTGAAAGCAGAGTATGCGTCCGCTATGACGCGGAATATCTGCATTTGCTCGTATCCCTGCCGGACGGCTTCGACTTTGAGAAAGATGCCTACTACATCCCCGTTCAGGTGACGGGAGAGGGCAGCACCGCCAAAAAGGACGGCACCCTGCGCTTTTCGGAGCCGGTCGATTACCTGATCGAGCTCAAGGGAAAAGATAACTCCCGCGTGCTGTGCGACGCGTACCGCGACGTTTTCTATTACCGCCAGAACGTGATCCGAAAGATCTTCGGCAACGACAAGGCAGAGCCCGCCGTGAAGAACAGCGGCGAGTATCATCCCACCTATATGCTGACGGCAAATGAGATGTACCTGCCCGACGAGGACATCACGCTCGAGCCGCAGTATGTTGAGACCGGCAAGCTGCTCTACGGCAACGCGAATCCCGACAGCGAGGATTTCAACTCGCAGGCTGATTTCTGTCTGGCGGGCAACAAGCTCGAGATCCGTATCGCGTGGTATCTGCTCGGGATCAAAAATCCCCGCACAAAAGCGTGTATCGGTGAACTGACCGGTAAGGAACTCACCTTCACTACCTTTGACACCATCAAGCTCGGCGCGGGAACACAGGGAGAGATCACCCTGTATGACGCCGAATTCTCCGGGCTGAAAACCACCACGTATGACCAAAGGTTGAAAAAAACATACGATATCATGGCAGAAGCCTTTCGATCATTACCTTCGTTCGAAATCAAAAAATAATGGAAAAAGTTATAGCGCTGTCCCGCACATAACACGACCCCCTGCTTGATCGCTCAGGCAGGGGGTTAACTGTATCATATGGTTAATTAGGACTCCGGCGAACTGACCGGCTGTTCCTCTTCCGTCGGTTTGCTCAGGATGATGATGTAATCCATCGTGTTGGTCTCGTCGGGGATGTAGTTGCCGACCGCGTTCAGCGTCACGCGATCTCCGTTGGCATTTCTGATACACACCTTCGTCGAGAACGGTTCGGTTTTTTGGATGTGCTCCAAAACCTCTTTATAGACGGACAGGTCGTTTTCGGAACCGATCCTGTCGATAAAGTTCTCCTCGTTCAACTCGGTTTCCAACTCATGCGCGCTGATGCCGATAATGTTCTCCAGTCCGTTGAACAGCACGGTAAAACGAATATCGCCCTCGGAGGTGCGGGACAAAAAGAGTACCGTATCTGTCGATATATGAGAGAGCAGCGTCATTTGCTTTTCAAGGTTACTCAGCTTGGTGATATTGCGCACGGAACCGTAGAAGATCTTCTCCTCACCCTCACTGTGCAGATAGTAGAAGTGCATATGGAAGGTGGTCAGCGATCCGTCGGTCTTGTAAAAGTGCAAAAGCCCCTTGGAACCGTTCAGACGGTCGCGCTGCGCCAGCCGCAGCAGCTCGGTGATGCGCGGCACATCCGCCTTAGGCAGAAAACGCTGGATGCAGGTCAGACGTTCCTTAAAATCGGGTACATCGACCGCCTCATAGAATTGTTCGTTATATCGCACGATATCCACGTCGTCGCCGTGCCACGAATACAGCGCGCACGGACCGAGGATGCTGTTGAGCATGGTATCGCTGTAGATGTTGTTATCGAGCAGCTCGCGCAGGCGGAACTGCTGGTTCGCCTTAAACGAGATACCCGAGGTATCGATCTTGTCGGGATCGTCGATCAGGCTCTCAAAATCCGTGATCGGCATCGGGCGGAAGAAATAATACCCTTGGATATAGCGGCATCCCATATCGATCAAAAAGTCCTTTTGCTCCTTGGTCTCAACGCCCTCGACAATGATCGGCACGCCGATCGTCTTGGTCAGGTTGGTGACCGATTCCAGGATCTGTATGCTCTTTTCTTCGTTGCTTTCATTCATGTTCAAAAACTGCGCGTCGAGCTTGATGACGTCGATATTCAGGTTTTTGAGCATGTTCAGCGTGGAGCTGCCGCTGCCGAAATCATCCATCAATACCGTAAAGCCCTTTTCCCTTAACGAACGGACAGTCTCCATGACGAGCGCCGTGTTGGTGATATAGGAGGATTCGGTGATCTCGATCTTGAGCAGGTTGCGCTCCAATTCATATTTTTTGATCAGGTTTTCAAAGATAGCGGGAAGGTCGGTGTGAAGGATATCGGAGACCGACACGTTCACCGAGACGGGAAGCGGCGTGTGACCGCTCTTGATCCAATCGTGCTGCCAGCGGCAGACGTCATCCCAGATATACAGATCCAGATCGGAGATGAGTCCGCGCTTCTCGAGCACGGGAATGAACGTATCGGGCGGGATGACCGTACCGTCGGGCTTGATCCATCGCGCCAGCGCTTCGGCGCCGACGATCTTTCCCGATGACGCGCGGCACTGCGGCTGCAGATAAAAGACGATCTCATGCTGCTTGAGCGCCCGTGAAAAATCCGTCAGTACGCGATACTCCGCGTTGGTGCGCGAATACATCCCTTTTTCAAACACACGGATGCGGCTGTGGTAGCCTTCCTTCGCGACCTGTGCCGCCAACAGCGCGCGGTCGAGCATATCCATCAGCTCGTACTCTCTCTTGACGACACAAACGCCGAACGCGGGCAAGAAGCTCGAGCTGTTGCCGCGCGAGCCGATCAGGGCAGAAACATCCTCATAGATGTGACCGATCAGCTCCATATCGTAAGGGATCAGCAGACAGAAATCATCCTGACCGAAATAACCCGCCGTACCGCCGGTACGCTCGCCGGCTTCGAGCAGCGTCGCACCGATCTGTATCATCAACAGATCGCCTTCGCTGTGACCGTACCCCTCGTTGAAGAGTTTGAAATTATCGATATCGATACTGACCAGACACCATTCCGTATCGGTGTTCTTGATACGCTGCTGTACGTCCTTGACAAAGGCGCGCTTCTTCAACAGTCCGGTCATCTCGTTGCGGTTGTTGTCGGCATATACCGCTGTGTCGGTCAGACCCAGCTCGCGGATCTTTCGGCTTTGGCAGTCAAAGATATACATACGGATGACATTAGCTTTCAATCCGTACTCCTCTCCCGCGATCAGCACCATTTCCACCCAATGCCAGTTTCCGACGATCAGTCGAAAACGGTATTCTTCGCAGCACAATCCGGGGAGCTCGGAACCGGACAGACGGTAGAGGATCGTTTCCGGATTCATCAGCTCGATAAATCTCTCGCGCTCCTCAGGATGGATCAGTTCCTCGGACATACCGATGAAAACCTCTCTGTAGCTGCCCTTCGTCAGCGGCATGGCATATTTTTTGAAACGTGAAAAACACTCTTGAACGTCTGTTGCTTCACATCGATCTCGAGCAGCTCATCATAGGATGAATTGTCAAGAAATCGCACGATTGTTTCGGGCTGTCTGACATGCTTCAGCAGATCGAAAAAACCAGTGTCCATGACCATTACCTTTCCTTAAAAAAATCGCCGGGAATTCAAATTAATCATAGTCTTTTTCGGCTATTTTTTCAATATGGCAGCCTTAAAATCGGGATTAGTCATATAATTATATGGCAGATTTTATGAAATCTACACAAGATAAAACGGTATTTTTCCCCCTCACGACGCGCTGTACGCTTCGGAGTGCGCAGACAGTCGGAAAAAGCCGCCTTTTTTTCGTATAATTGTTGTATTTTTTGCGGTGATAGTTTATAATAAATTGGTTAAGATGTTAAGGCAAACACGCAAGATTTCTTGCGTGTTGCCTACGGAACGGAGAGAGCCTATGTCGACACCGAACGAACTGTTTCAAAGCGGATATATGACCTCTGCGATCGAGTGGATCGGAGAACAGATCCCCGGCGGATTTTTCATCTATCGCGCCGACGCGAAGATGGAGCTTTTGTATGTCAACAGCGCCGTGCGGCTCATGTACGGCTGCGACACGGATGAAGAGTTTCGAGAGCTGACCGGATACACCTTCAAGGGCATGGTGCATCCCGACGACTATGAGTCGATCGATCAGTCGATCGAGGAACAGATCCACGATCAGAAGGCGGCAAACCGCGATCACGTGGAGTACCGCATCATCCGCAAGGACGGCAGTATCCGATGGGTCGACGACTACGGCCATTTTGCTCAGTTCCCGGGCTACGGCGACGTGTTCTATGTGTTCATCAGCGATATCACCGAGCAGTATCTCGCCAAGGAAGAAAGCTACCGCCGCGCGGGCGTCTACAACTCGATGCTCGAACAGCTCCACTCTGCCGCCGATACCAGCCTGACCGTTTTTCGCAGTAACCTGACCACGGGACTGATCGAAGAAGCACACGGCGTCGATCTCTACCAAACAGATCGGGCAGGCGTACAGTTTGAGGACGCGGAGCGGGTTCGTCAGGAGAGCCTGCTCGTCGACGGCGACAGAGAGAAATATGAAGAATGCTTCCGCATCGAACAGCTGATGGATCGCTTTTATAAGGGCGCTCCGCCCGCGACCTTTGTCGCCTATTGCCGTCGGCAATCGGGACGGCAGTGCTTTGTCCACTTTACGCGTTCGGTCGCCCATGCGCCCACGAGCGGCGATCTGATCCTCTTCGGCACCGAGAGCGAATACAACAACGAGAAGGTCGCCGAGGTACTCAACGAGAAGGTTCTCGCGCAGCAGTACGATATGGTCACCTACATCGTCGACAACAACTACAGCGTCGTAATCGGCGACGCTTCCAAAATAGGGAAGGGAAGTATCTTTCCCAAGCACCACAGCGGCTTATACGCCGACTATATCCACGATCAGGTGTTGCCCTCGGCGTCTGAGAGCATGCACGATATGGCGGCGCTGGAAAAGGCGCTTTCGATCGACACCATCGCGGAAAACCTGGAGGCCAACGAGTCTTACACCATCAACGTGACCTGTGAGATTGACGGCGCGACCTATTACAAACGGTTCACCTACTATGTCATCGACAGAGAAACACGCTTCTTCTTGCTGCTCAAGTCCGACGTGACCGACGTTCTCCGTCACGAGCGCGAGCAGAACGATATCTTGGCGCTCGCGCTGAAGGAAGCAGAGCACGCCAATGTCGCCAAAACCGCCTTTTTGTCCAGCATGAGTCATGAGATCCGCACCCCGATGAACGCGATCATCGGGCTCAACAGCATCGCGCTGAAGGATCCGACCCTCAGCGAAAAGACAAAGGATTATCTCCTCAAGATCGGTGAAAGCGCGGGTCATCTGCTCAACCTGATCAACGATATCCTCGATATGAGCAGGATCGAATCGGGCAGATTGACGCTCCATAAAGAAGAATTCAATCTGGCGGAAATGCTGGAACAGATCAACACCATCGTCCAATCCCAGTGCGACGACAAGGGCTTGAACTTTGAATGTCATATCAACGGCGCGGTCGACGACTGGTACTTCGGCGACGACACCAAGCTCAAACAGGTCATCATCAATATCCTGAGCAACGCGATCAAATTCACCGACGCGCCGGGAAATGTGACCTTTACGGTCGATCAGGTCGCCTGTTTTGACCGCCAGACAACGCTCCGCTTTACCGTTCGCGATACCGGTATCGGAATGGACAGGGACTATCTGCCGAAGCTCTTTGATCCCTTTACGCAGGAGGACGCCAGCCGCAGGAACAAATACGGCAGTACGGGACTGGGGATGGCGATCACCAAAAGCATCGTAGAAATGATGAACGGCACCATCGACGTTACGTCGAAGAAGGGTGAAGGCTCGACCTTCACGGTGACCGTTACGCTCAAAAACTGTGAAAACGGCAAACGCAATACCAAGGCGTTCGATTACTCGGCGATCAAAGCGCTGGTCGTGGATGACGATCCGATCGCGCTGGAGCACGCCGGCATCGTTCTCGATGACATCGGCGTTTCGGCGGACGCCGCGTCCTCGGCGGATGAGGCGCTATCGGCGATCGAGATCCATCACGCGAAACAGGAGCCCTATAACCTTGTGCTTGTGGATTGGCGGATGCCCTATCGCGGCGGCGCGGACGTCACACGTGAGATCCGCCGCCGATACAGCAACGAGACGCGCGTGATCGCGCTGACCGCCTATGACAGCGTCGACGTCATGGATGAGGCGATCGCGGCGGGAGTCGACGGCTTTATCCCGAAGTCGGAGTTTCCCGTGGTAGTCAGCCGTGAGATCGAACGCGTCATGCACCTGCCCGTCAAAGCGGCGAAGAGCCGCGTTGAGCTGGCAGGCAGAAGGATCCTTCTCGCCGAAGATCTGCCGATCAACGCCGAGATCATCAAGGAACTGCTTTCCATCAAGGGCATGGCGACCGACCACGCCGAAAACGGACAGATCGCGCTCCGACTGTTCAGCGACAGCGAGCCGCATTACTATGACGCGGTGCTGATGGATGTGCGCATGCCGGTCATGGACGGTCTGGAGACCGCCGCCGCGATCCGTGCGCTGCCCCGCGAGGACGCCAAAAGCGTCCCGATCATCGCGCTGACGGCAAACGCGTTTGATGAGGATGTACAGCGGTCTTTGCAGGCGGGAATGAACGCTCATCTGTCAAAGCCCGTCGAGCCCGATCAGCTTCACCATACGCTGATGGAGCTCATCGACGCTGATTTATAATCGAAATAGCCGGGATGGAGGGATCCATCCGTAACCATCATTAGTTGGAGCAAACTATGATTCGTATTCAGGACACAAAACAGAATACCGGCGGGCTGAGCAAATATCTCTCCCCTGTCGCGGTATGGGCACTCGCCTTCGGCAGCGCTGTCGGATGGGGCGCCTTTGTCATGCCCGGCACCACCTTCCTGCCCATCGCGGGACCATGGGGCTCCGTGACAGGACTGTTGATCGGCGCGGCGATCATGCTGATCATCGGGCTGAGCTACCGCGTTTTGATGGTGCGGTATCCCGACGCCGGCGGCTCCTATACCTTTGCCGCCAAGGTGCTCGGAAGCGACCACGGCTTTTTGTGCGCGTGGATGCTGTTGCTGACCTACGCGGCGATCATCTGGGCGAACAGCACGGCGCTTTCTTTGATCGTCCGATTCCTGTTCGGCGACGTATTCTGCTTCGGCTTTTCTTATCAGATCGCGGGCTACACCGTCTACATGGGCGAAGTGCTGTTGTCCGTTGCGATCATCGCCGCCGCGTGTCTGGTCTGTGTCGCGGGAAAACGGCTTTCGGCATTTGTACAGACGCTCTGCGCGATCCTGCTCTTTGCGGGGATCGCCGTGTGCTTCATTATGATCACTGTCCGACGCGGAGGGCTCGGCGATATCACGCCCGCTTTCTCGTCACAGGGTAAGCCCATGTCCCAGATCTTGGCGATCGTGCTCCTCGCTCCGTGGGCATTCATCGGCTTTGAGTCGATCTCCCATTCTGCCGAAGAATTTCGTTTTCGGCAGAAAAAAGTCCTGCTTATCCTGATCGCGGCGCTCGCCACCGGCGCGCTCGCGTATATCATGCTCACGCTGTGCGCTGCTGTGGCTACCCCCGACGGCTTTCACAGCTGGAGCGAATACATCAGTGTATTATCCGACATAGAAGGCATCCGCGGTCTGCCGACCTTCTACGCCGCGCAAAACGCCATGGGAACGGCGGGTCTGATCATCTTGGGCGTCGCCTCCTTCTGCGGCATCTTCACCGGTCTGATCGGCAATATGATCGCACTGAGCCGCCTGATCTATCGTATGTCTGCCGACGAAATGCTTCCCAAGCAAGTCGGAAAGCTCAACAAAAAGGGGATCCCCTCACGCGCGCTGTGGTCTGTCGCAATTATCTCCATGATCATCCCGTTCTTCGGCAGGACCGCGATCGGCTGGATCGTCGACGTCACCACCATCGGCGCGACGGTCGTCTATGCCTATGTTTCGATTTGCGCCGCTGTGATCGGCAAACGAGAGAAAAAGATCTCCACGCTCCTGTTCGGTGTGATCGGCGCCGTGATCGCGGTGATTTTCGCGGTATTCTATCTGCTGCCGCATATCCAGTCGCAAAGTGAGCTGGCGGCGGAATCCTATATGATCCTGATATTGTGGAGCCTGATCGGTATGATCCTGTTCCGCGTGCTGATGCGGCGCGACAAAACCCGACTGATCGGTAAGAGCACCGTGGTCTGGATCATCCTGTTCTGTTTGATCCTGCTGGTATCCGTATCATGGGTGAACCGCACTACCCTCGATAACGCAAAGGCAGTCACACAGGAGGTGCAGGAGGTACACACCGATCTTGCCGGACAGGCGGGATTGGAACCCCAAAACGACAGCGTCAGACAGACGAACCGATTTCTGGATGAACGCTTCAACGGATTTGCCCAGAACGTCAGACAAAACATTCTGATACTCGGCGGACTGCTGCTCGGATCGCTGCTCCTGATATTCAGCATCTTTTCCATCATCAAAAAGCGGGAACAGCTCATCGAAGCCGAACGACTTCTCGCGGAAGAAAACAGCCGCGCCAAGAGCGCCTTTCTCTCCAACATGAGCCACGATATCCGCACGCCGATGAACGCGATCACCGGCTACACGGCGCTGGCGCTGAAGGAGGAGGGCGTGCCCGAATCGACCCGCTCCTATCTGGAAAAGATCGATACCTCGGGAAAACAACTGCTCTCACTGATCAACGATATCCTCGATATGAGCCGCATCGAATCCGGCAAGATGGAGCTGGATCCGGCGCCTGCCGATCTGACCGAGATCCTCGACGAGACCTGTCATATCTTTGATATACAAATGCAGGCAAAGCCGCTGACCTACACGGTGGATCACAGCGACGTCAAGCACCGCTTTGTCGTCTGTGATAAAAACCGTCTCAACCGAATCCTGCTCAACCTGATCTCAAACGCCTATAAATATACGCCCTCCGGCGGCAGCGTCAGCGTCAGGCTGACAGAGCCGGAGACATCCGGAACAGAAAAGACCTATGAGATCAGCGTCAGCGACACGGGCATCGGCATGAGCCCGGAGTTCGCCGAGCATATCTTTGACTCCTTCGAGCGCGAACGCAGTCAAACCGTCAACGCGATCCAGGGTACGGGTCTGGGTATGGCGATCACCAAGAGGTTCGTCGAGATGATGAACGGTACGATCTATGTCCAAACCGAGCAGGGTAAGGGCTCGAACTTTACGGTACGACTGAGCTTCCCGCTCGCGAAAGAGGACGAGATCCATGCGCCCGCCGCTAAGGCAGAATCGAAGCACTTCGATTTCAGCGGCGTGCGGATCCTTTTGGCGGAGGATAACCCGATCAACAGCGAGATCGCCTGCATGATCCTCACGCAGGAGGGCTTTATCGTAGACATCGCCGAAAACGGACAAATCGGACTGGAAAAGGCGTATGAAAATCATTACGATTTACTGCTTCTTGATGTGATGCTGCCTGAGCTGGACGGCTTTGAGATCTGCAAGGAAATGCGGCAAAACAGCGACGTCCCGATCATGTTCATCACCGCGAGAGTCGGCGAGTCCGATATTCTCAACGGATATGCGCTCGGCTGCGACGACTACG
>CACWXE010000017.1 GCA_902764715.1 uncultured Ruminococcus sp.
CTCATCCGTCACCTTTGGTGACACCTTCTCCTCGCCGGAAGCGGCTCCCCCCTTGTCCTTCGGACATTCCCCCAACGGGGGCGCCCCGAGGGGAAGGCTAATATAATCCAAAACACGAAGTGTTTCCCATTATTATTCATTCTTCAATCTTCAGTTTTCAGTTTTCAGTCATGTGCCCCCCGGAGGATCGGCTTAATTCGATTGAGATTGCCACACCTATTGACACGCGTGCCAATAGGTTCGCAATGACGATTTGTAGTTGACATTGCAAGAGTTATAAAAATCCCCCTGCCGAAACAGGGGGATGGATATTGGGTTTACTGCGGGGCTTGTTCGCCTTCACCGCCGCCGTTTGCCGCGGGCTGCTCTGCGGGCGCTTCCTGTGCGGGAGCCTCCTGCGCGGGGGCTTCTTCACCGCCGCCGGAATCTTCGTTGCCGCCGGAATCACCGCCGCCGCTGTTGCCGGAGCCGCCGCCGGAGTTACCGGAGGAGCCCGATGACGGAGCGGAGGTATAGTAGGTGGAGGAGGGCAGATCGTCGGAATCGACCTCGCTGCCGTCCTTCAGATAGGTACGGGTGGTCGTGACCTTGTAGCCGTTGCCGAAATAGGTGGGCGAAGAGGTGTTGATCTCGATATCGTCGAACTTGGGGTTCTCCAGACCGTAGATCTCACAGTTGAGCTGTGTGCCGTCCATCCAGCACTTCATGAAGAGCTGGTACTTGAAGGGATTGTTGACCTTGAGGTCGATGTTGCCGTAATCGACGGTCGCGTCACGACCCGCGTCAACGTATACCGATTTATAATAGTGGCACTCACGCTCGACGACGTCCATGCCGCAGAGGATGCAGGCGTTGTAGATGGTGGTGGAGGACTGGCAGATACCGCCGCCGACACCGGTCTCGCTGCGTCCCTCGACGATAACGCCGGCGGGCTTGTAGCCGTTGGACTCGAGGTTGGAGTTGCCGGTATGGTCGTTGAAGGACCATGTCTCGCCGGGCTCGATGATCGAGCCGTTGCACGCCGCTAACGAAACGCGCATGTTCTCGTTACCGTTGGAGTTGTTGGTCGAGGTGGTCGAGAATTCGGAGAGCTTGGTGATATTCTTCTTGAGGTAATCCGCCGTGATTTCGGGCTCGACCTCCTTAACGGTCGCGTCGACCGTGCCCGCGATATTGCCGCCCTTGATGAAGGTGGACAGCGCGTTGAGGCTGGTGGTCTCGTCCAGCGTAGCGCCCTTGGACTCGGCGGAGATCGTGAACATCGACTCCGCGTCGGGATCAAAATCGGTCACCTTGGCGTCCTTGGCGTCCTGCTTGACGTCAGCGGCGATCTTGGTGACAAGATCCTTGCAGGTGGAGTCATCGACGGTCATCTTGATCTCGTAGTTCTTGTCCTCGGTCTTGATGCCCTTTTCCTCGGAATACTGCTTCGCCTCGTTCAGAACCGCCTCGGTATCGAAGGAGTACTTGAAATCATCCTTGGTATAATGGTAGGTCTTGTCCCCTGCCTTGACGTCGACCTTGATGCCTGCCGCGAGGTCGTTCTCGACGGTCTTCATCAGGGTCTTCGCCTCTTCCATCGTCAGATCCTTGAGGGATTTGCCGTTGACATAGACATTATCGGAGAAGGTGCTTTCGGGACCGGTGCCCGATCCGGAGAACATATACAGGGCAAAAGCGCCGAGTGCCGCGATCAGGATGATACCGAGGATGCACAGCGTGACGATCAGGCCTGTCTTCTTTTTCTTCTTCGGCTTGGGCGCGTCATAATCATAGCGATCATCGGGATGCGGCGCCCTTCTCGCGGATCCGTTCGGACGGGGCGCGTCAGCCCTGCCGTCATCCACAACGATGAAATCCTCATTCAGATTGCGGCGCGGCGCAGTCGGACGGGGCGCGGACTGCCGCGGATTCGCGCCGTTTCTCTTCGAGGCGTTTGACGGCGCGGGAGATCCTGTCCTGCGTGTACGTGATTCTGCCAATATAGCGTCTAATTCCATGGTGTTGGATTTTTTATCTGCCATAACAACCACTTCCTTTAATAGTAGATCGATCATACGGGTGTGATACACAAACCCATATCTTCCCAGTATAGTTAATTGTATCATACACCAGAAAAAAAGGATTAATAATCTGTTAAAGAATTATGGACACAAAATTTCCACGTTCTGTGCGGATACTCAACAGGTGATGTTGAATATGAATGACAGATATTTTCAGTTTCGCCAAAATCAGCGTTGCACTCTTTCAATGAATAAGCTATAATATAGATAGCTGTCACCGAACAGAGGATGTTCGCGGCACTATTTATGTGGAAAGAAAGGCGATACCATTGAATATACTGATCCTGACCGCCTCGACCGGCGGAGGTCATAACCGCGCTGCCAACGCGCTGAAAACATATGTCGAAAAGAATCAACCCGATACGAACGCAGCGATCATCGACGCGATCGAGGAATGTTCCCCGGCGCTGAACTTCACCGTCGTCAAGGGATATAAGGCGCTGGTCACTCTGACGCCCGCGCTGTTCGGCGCGATGTACAAGAGCTCCGACAAAAAATCCCCGCTGTCCGATACGGTCAACATCATCTATCAGCAATGCAGCAAACGCCTGCTAAGCAAGATCGAAGAGCTCAAGCCCGACGCTATCATCAGCTGTCATCCGTTCGCGGGCGCGATCGTCGGCTATATGAATCAGGAGGGCAGCATCCATATCCCGCTGATCTCCATCGTCACGGACTTTCTCCCCCACCGCACCTACATCTCGGACGGTATCACCGCCTATATCACCGCCTCATCACAGGCAAAGGATATCTTAGCGGATGAATACGGGATCGACCGCGACACGATCTTTGACTACGGCCATCCGGTGTTTGAGCAGTTCTATGAGGGCAACGGCAAAAGCCGTGAGGAGGTGCTTGAGGAGCTGGGCTTTGACAAGGATAAGCTCACCGTGCTGATCATGGCGGGCAGCTTCGGCGTGACGGATATCCTCGAGATCTATGAGAATCTGCAAAAAATCGACGTCGACTACCAGATCATCGTCATCACCGGCCGCAACCAAAAGCTGTATGACGCGTTCCAGATGCTGCTCAATGACGAGAAAGAATTCGTCACCGAGGAGGAGCCCGAATTGCTCAGGCGCTTCCCCGACGATAACGTCCTGCGCTATATGTACTATCAGACGGAAAGCGTCGTGGAACAGCTGAACCGCACCTTCCGCCGCACGATCGAGGATCATAAGCCGACCAAGCTGTTTTTCTTTATCAACAACGTCGACGACTATATGCACGCGAGCGACCTGATCGTCACCAAGCCCGGCGGTCTGACCACCTCCGAGAGCATCGCCTGCGCGCTGCCGATGGTCGTGTTCAAGGCGTATCCCGGACAGGAAGAGCAAAACGCGGCGCTGTTGGTGGAGAACAACATCGGCGTGATCTTAGAGAAAAGCGGCAAGGCAGCCGAGACGGTCGGCAGCTTGCTCAAGGACAGAGATAAGCTGGAATCCATGCGCGAGAGCTGCCGCAGCTACGTGCGCAAGAACTCGTGTCAGAATATCATTGAGCTGGCGAAGAAGCTGGCAGAGGAGAAGGACAAAAAGTGATCTCCCCACCCTTATCCGGCTCACCATAACGATCTGTATGAGAACATCCCCGCTTTGGGCAGTGTGCCCGGGGGATGTTTTTTGTGTGTCGGGTGCATGATTATGCCCTCTTTGAAATTTATTGTGAATCTTTGCAGAAATCTATTTACTTCACTGCTGTTTCCCGCTATAATATAGGCTAAGAAAGTAGACGATTATATAATCAGTATAAACATACAATATAGAAAATCAACCTCTGCCCCGCAAAGGAGAAAACGATGCTGCAAATCGAAGGCATACGAAAAGTATATAAAACGGGAAATCTGGTGCAAGAGGCGCTCAAGGGCGTGTCACTGAGCCTGCGTGACAACGAATTTGTCGCGATTCTCGGACAAAGCGGCTCCGGCAAAACGACCCTGTTGAATATCATCGGCGGTCTGGATCGCTATGACGACGGCAACCTGATCATCAACGGCGTGAGCACGAAGCGCTATTCCGACCGCGACTGGGACTCCTACCGCAACCATACCGTCGGATTCGTCTTTCAGAGCTACAACCTCATCCCCCACCAGACGGTTCTCAATAATGTCGAGCTCGCGCTGACCATCAGCGGTATCAGCGCCAATGAGCGTGCCCGCCGCGCGACAGAAGCGCTCAAGGAGGTCGGGCTCGAGGAGCATATCCACAAAAAGCCCTCGCAGCTCTCCGGCGGTCAGATGCAGCGTGTCGCGATCGCGCGCGCGCTGGTCAACGATCCGGATATCCTGCTCGCCGACGAGCCTACCGGCGCGCTGGACAGCGACACCAGTATCCAGGTCATGGATCTGCTCCAAAAGGTCGCGGAGGACAGGCTGGTCGTGATGGTCACCCACAACCCCGAGCTTGCCGAGCAATACGCGACGCGTATCGTCACCCTCAAGGACGGTGAGATCACCTCCGACTCCGATCCCTTCAACCCCGAGGGCAGCGACGCTGTCCATAAAAACCTCGGCAAATCCTCTATGTCGCTGCTGACCTCGCTGCAGCTTTCGTTCAACAACCTGTGGACGAAGAAGGCGCGAACGATCTTAGTCGCCTTTGCCGGTTCCATCGGCATCATCGGCATCGCGATGATCCTCGCGATGTCCAACGGCGCGAATGAGTATATCCGCAGCGTCGAGGAGGACAGCCTGCAGGATTATCCCCTGCAGATCACCGATACCAGCTTTAACCTGACGTCGATGTACGCCGATTCGATGGCGGCTTCCGGCAAATCCGCCTCGACCGAGGATGAAAAGTCCGTAGAGGAATGGCGCACGATCACCAATCTGTTCTCCGGCATGAACAAAAATGATCTGAAATCCCTCAAGGCATATTTCGAGAGCGATGAGTGCGATATCGATGAGCATGTCCAGTCGATCGAGTATGACTACAACATCGTTCCGCGCATCTACAGACAGACGGAGGACGATTACCGTCAGGTGAATCCCGACACCAGCTTTTCCGCTCTGGGCTTTTCCGGCACGGACGGCAGCTCGAACGGGCTTTTGTCCACCTTTACCAGCACCGACAGCTTCTTCCCCATGTCAGCGGATGAAGAGCTCTTCCAATCGGGCTTTGACCTGAAAGCCGGAAAATGGCCGGAAAGCTACAACGAATGTGTGTTGGCGCTTTCCTCCAACGGCAGAGTCTCCGATATGTCGCTGTACGCGATGGGATTGAAGGATCCCAAAGAACTCGAGGACATGATCAACAAGTTCTCGGAGGGTAAAGCCGTCGACGACATCTCCGAGCCGGGACATTATGAATATGACGACTTTATCGGCATCGAATTCCGCGTGGTATCCGTTACGGATTTTTATACCTACGACAAGAGCTACGAGGTCTGGACAGACCACAGCTCCGACAAGAGCTATGTCAAGAAAACGGTCGACGAGAAGGGTGAGCCGCTGAAGATCGTCGGCGTCATCCAGCCGAACGGCAATAACTCCTCCCCGAGGATCAATATCGGCATCGGCTACCCGGCGTCGCTGACACAGCATATCATCGACCTCGCCAAGGATTCACAGATCGTCAAGGATCAGATCGAAACCCCCGATATCGACGTCTTTACCGGTAAATCCTTCGACGACAAATCCAACAACAAGAATATGGATTTCAGCTCCCTGTTCTCGGTCGACAGTGACGCGATCACCGACGCGTTCAACTTAGGTGACAGCGGCTTTGACCTTTCCTCCATGGATCTGAGCGGACTCGATTTCTCCGGCATGGATCTTTCCGGCATGGATATGAGCTCGGCGGTATCGGCGGAGGACTTCGGCTCCCTGATGCCCGAGCTCAGCCCCTCGGAGATCGAAGATCTGCTGGGGAGCATCAACTTCTCGATGACCTCCGACACGATGAAAACGCTGTTCACCAAGCTGCTCAGCGGCTATGAACGCTACGCGGCGTCCGACAGCCGCGCGGATCTCTCCAAGCTGCCGTCGGCACTGCGTCAGTTCCTCACCTCCGACGAAGGCAAGGAAGTGCTGAAATCCATCATCAACGACTATCTCAACAAGCACAGCGACGACGCGATCAAGGAGGAGGATATCTCCGCTATCGCCGAAAACCTGATCGCGGGATATCCGCAGTGGCTCGCAAAACACAACTATGAGCTCGACGATTATACCCATATCGCCGAGTATATGCAGTCCGACGACGCAAAGAAGATCCTCACGGACGGAGCGAATGAGCTGCGCAAAAAGGTGGAGTCGCTCTCCCCGACCGACGAGGAGCTCAACAGTATGGCCTCCAAGCTCGTCAGTGGATATGAGAGCTACGCCGACAGCCATGATCTGCCCTCGGCGTCCTACCTGCTGACCTCGTTCACCAAGTATCTCGCCACCGATGAGGCGACCTCGCTGATCAAGGACGCTGTTGCCGACGCGATCGACACCTCCGCCCTCGAGAGCACTGTTTCCAAATACTCCGACCTCGTCACGGCACAGCTGAGCGGCGTGATGACGAAGATCATCACCGCGATATCCGGACAGATCACCTCCGCTCTGCAGTCGAGCATGGCGTCATTGACCTCCGGTATCTCGGATAATCTGCTCAGCGCCTTTGACTTCAATACCGACACGCTGGCGGATCTCTTCAAGACCGAGATGACCGCCGAGGAGCTCAAGGATCTGATGGTGTCGCTGTTGTCCACGGCACAAAGCTCCTATGACGGCAATCTCAGAAAGCTGGGCTATGCCGACCTTGATAATCCGTCCACCATCACCATCTATCCCAAGGACTTTGACAGCAAACAGCATATCAAGGATCTGATCAGCGATTACAACGATCGGATGAAAGCGGCGGGTGACGATGACAAGGTGATCGAATACACCGACATCGTCGACGCGCTGATGGGCTCGATCACGATGATCATCAACGCCATCAGCTATGTTTTGATCGCGTTCGTCGCGGTCTCGCTGGTGGTATCGTCCATCATGATCGGCGTCATCACCTATATCAGCGTACTGGAGCGCAAGAAGGAGATCGGTATCCTCAGAGCGATCGGCGCGTCCAAGCGCAATATCTCTCAGGTGTTCAACGCCGAGACCTTCATCATCGGCGCCTTGGCGGGTGTGATCGGCGTGGGCATCACCGCGCTGATGATCATTCCGGCGAACGCTATCCTGCATTCGCTGACCAATCAGCAGAACTTGAGCGCGATCCTGCCGCCTGCCGCCGCGGGGATCCTGATCCTGCTGAGCATCGTGCTGACGCTCATCGGCGGTATCATCCCGTCGCGCAAAGCGGCTAAGAGCGATCCCGTCACGGCACTGCGCTCCGAATAAAAACGACCAAACGAACAAATCCACACGCAAATACCGAACGAAAACGGAGGTTTATTATGGTACGCGTCATCGATAAAGAGGTTCTCTCATCCGATAAAAAGCATATGTTAAAAGGCAAGGTCTATCTACCCGAGGGAGCGGCGAAGGGCTTATTCCACGTGGTTCACGGCATGACCGAGTATATCGGCCGCTATGACGCTTTCATGCGGAAAATGGCGGAATCCGGCTATATCACCTTCGGCTATGACCACATCGGTCACGGTCAGACTGCATCCAAGGAAGAGCTGGGCTTTTTTGCCGAGAAAGACAGCTGGCGGCTTTTGGTGGACGATGTGTTCCTCTTCGGCAAAGAGGTGAAAAACGAGATGGGCAAGACGCTGCCCCTGATCCTCCTGGGGCACAGCATGGGCTCGTTCATTGTGCGCCTGACCGCCGCGAAGTACGATCACTGCGACAAGCTGATCATCATGGGCACCGGCGGTCCCAATCCCGCTTCGGGCGCGGGCATCGCGCTGAGCGGTGTTCTGAAAAAGCTCAAAGGTACCCGCGGCTACTCCGACCTGATCTACTCGATGGCGTTCGGCTCCTACAACAAGGGGTTTGAGCATGAGAACGACAAATACGCGTGGCTTTCCGTGGACAGAGCGAACCGTGACCGTTATCGCAAGGATCCGCTGTGTACCTTTTTGTTCACGGTTTCCGCGATGCAGGATCTGGTGAAGCTGAACAAATACAGCAACGATCAGGGCTGGTTTGATAAGATCAACAAAAAAATGCCCATCCTCCTGCTCTCCGGCAGTGAGGATCCCGTCGGCGAACACGGCAAGGGCATCAAAAAGGTCTTTGAGCTCCTCAAGCAGAGAGGCGCCAATGTCCATATGAAGCTCTATGAGGGCTATCGTCACGAGATCCTCCAGGATTTTTGCAAGGATGACGTCATCAATGATATCCTCGTCTTTGTCGGCTGATCGATATGGCACGTCTGCTTTGACCGCACGACAAATGCGATATCAATCGGATCGCCCCCCTTCCCTATACCGAACAATGAAAAATGCGCCCGACCATAACGGTCGGGCGCTGTTTTGTTGGATCAAATGGGCGGAAGCCCACCGGGGATTGACATTATTTCTTTTCCTTGAGGACGACAGAGGTTCTGGCGGGGATGGAAAGCTTGGTATTGGAGAGCTTCGGGGTCTCTGTGGAGGGGCTTTCCGCCTTATCCGCGGTCACCCAGCCTCTGAGCTCGGGCTTTTCGATCGCGTCGATCGTCAGCTCCTTTGCCTCTTTGCCGCCGTTATGGATGACCAATACACGGCTGTCGTCATGATTGATCAGCAAGCCGGTACACATGGGATCTTCGAAATCCACGACCTTTTCGATGTTGCCGCGTGCGATCTCGGGATTTTGCAGGCGGATCTTGATCAGCTTGCGGTAGGTGTTCACTGAGAGAGCTGCTGTTCCACGCCGCCGAGCTCGTTCTTCTGCACGGCGGGTGATCCCTGGAACTTGATATCGGGCAGATTCTCGTTATCCCAGATCATCGCGGTGCGGTAGTTGGCGTCGCCGTTGGATGACGGCGCTTCGATACCGATCTCTTCGCCGTAATAGGTGAAGGTGTTGCCGGGCGCGAGCATATACAGCGCCGCCGCCATCTTATTATCTTCCTCGTCAAGCATACTGTACAGACGCAGCATATCGTGATTGCTCAGGAAGTTGGCATTGATCGCCTTTTCATTGTGCTTCTTGATATTATCGTCAAACTTTTTGAGCTTGGTCGCCATGTCCGCCACATTGCCGTGTGACGCGACGATGAACTCGCCGCCGTTGCCGGCGAACTTAAAGTTGAACTGGCTGTCGATGCCGCTGTCATACATCTCGTAGATATCGCCGGAATCTGACCAGTTCTCACCGACCATATAGACGTCGGGGTTGTAGCCCTGTGCCATCTGATAGAACCACTTCATGAACTCGACGCCGTCGGTATCCTTATCTTCAAAGTGCTTGATCGCGTCCAGACGGAAGCCGTCGACACCTCTGTCGAGCCAGAATTTGGTGACCTTTTCAAAATAATCACGGGTACCCTGATAGCTCAGATTCCAGTCCGGCATCGTGGTATCGAACTGTCCCTCATAGTAATAATCGGAACCCAAGACGGGGCGGTTATAGGTGCTGTCCTGTGTTTTTGACACGTTATAATAGCGCGCGTAGCCGTCTTCTTTGCCCTCGCGCAGCTCTTCGCCTGCCTTCACAAAGAACTCGTGGTCATTACCGCTGTGATTGAGAACCAGATCGATGATGACCTTGACGCCGCGGTCATGACACGCGGTGAGCAGCTTATCGAAGTCCTCGAGCGTTCCGAAATCGGGATCGATATCAAAGTAGTCGCGTACATTGTACTTGTGGTAGGACTGTGAGGGCATCATCGGCGAGAGCCAGATACCGTCGGCGCCGAGGTCATTGCCGCCGTTGGGATCGCCGTCATTGATGTAATCCAGCTTGGAAAGCACGCCGGGCAGATCGCCGATCTTGTCGTTGTTGGAATCGCAGAACGATCCGATCCAAACCTGATAGTAATCGCGGTATTTGTCCTTTGACGCCTCCGCCTTATTATTCTCTACAGGGTCGCCGGATTTGTTGCCGCCGCACGCCGCGAGCAGCGATACAATCAGGCAAATTGCTAAAAGAAGGGATAGTACTTTTTTCATATTACTCTCCTATTCATTATCTATGGTTGGTAGGGACGACCAGTGGTCGTCCGCATAGGACTGTCACAAACGATATGTTTCCTATATGATACGCCGCTTTATTATTCGGTTGAGATTGCCGCGGGGCGCATACAAATCGTCATTACGAGAAGGAACAGAGTTCCGACGCGGTAATCTCAACGCCCCTCACAATGACCATTCTGAATAAAATGCTTTGTATCAATGGGAACATAATTCCCTTGCGTCGGACGAGCAATGCTCGTCCCTACATCATCAAAGATCACAAAAGGGCGGAGTAGCAACCCCGCCCTTTGCAATATCAAACTGATTAGCCCTTTACGCCGCCGGCGGTGACGCCTTCTACATAATATCTCTGCATGACAAGGAAGAGAATCGTGATAGGTACCGCAACTACGACGGAACCGGCGAGGAACATCTTGAACTGCGTCAGTGATTTACCGGCAGCCAACATGTTTTGCAGACCGATCGCAACCGTGTAATTATCGATCTTGGAGCCCATGATGATCTTAGCCAAGATGAAGTCCGTCCACGGACCGATAAAGGATGTCAATACGGTATAAACGATGATCGGCTTTGACATCGGAAGAATGATCTTCCAGAAGATCTGGTGCTTCGTCGCGCCGTCGATGGTCGCAGCCTCGTCCAGCGCTCTCGGAATCGTATCGAAGAAGCCCTTACTGATCTGATAGCCTAAGCCCGCGCCTGCCGAATAGCAGATAACCAGCGCTACCAGCGTCTGGGTCAGACCCATAGCCTTTAACAGGTAGTAGATAGCGATCATGGTCATGAAGCCGGGGAACATACCCAGGATCATACCGATGTTGATCATCGGCTTTCTTGCCTTAAATCTCAGACGGCTGAATGCGTAGGAAACCATCATAACAGCCAGAGTGGAGATGATGCAGCTGAAGATCGCTACGATAAAAGTGTTCAGGAACCATCTGGGGAAGTTGGTACCGCCGCCGGTTACCGTGAACAGATCGATGTAGTTCTGGAATGAGTAGGACTTGGGGATCAGGTAGTCAACCTGTGCCAGACCCTCTGCTCTGAAGGAGTGGAGAACCAGGTATACAAGCGGAGAGATCCAGATAAGTCCCAAACCGCCGAGAAGGATATAGACAAAGATATTGGTAATAACTCTGCGAATCTTATAACTCTTAATCATGAGAATTCCTCCTCGTTCTTAGCTGACTTTGTCAGGTTGAAGGTGAGCAAGGAAATCGTAGCGCAGACGATGAATACCAGAATACCGATCGCGGCAGCCAGGTTATAGTCGTGCTCATTCATTGTCAGCTTAAACAACCATGTGACAAGCAAGTCGGTGTGACCCGCTTTGTACAAGTCATTAGAATTCTGCAGATTTGACGTCAACAGGTAGATAACGTTGAAGTTATTGATGTTGCCGACAAAGCTGGTGATGAGGTAAGGAGTGGTGACGAACAGCATGTAGGGCAGGGTGATGCTGAAGAAGGACTTCACAGGACCCGCGCCGTCGATCGTCGCACTCTCATATAGGTCAGCAGGAATATTCATCAGAATACCGGATGTAATCAAAATCGTGTAGGGAATACCTACCCAGCAGTTAACAACGATAACCGTGATACGCGCTACCGTCGGATCGCCGCCCAGGAAGTCGATGTGCTGCGGTATGACATGCAGCACTTCACACAAGAGCGTGTTGATCGCACCGTCGTTAACATTCAGCATCTGGCTCATGAGCAGCAGAGATACGAACTGAGGAACCGCAACGGTAACAACGAACAGGGTTCTCCACAGCGCCTTGAGCTTGATGCCCTTTTTGTTGATCATCAGGGCTACGACCATACCTAAGATGTAGTTGAGTACGGTAGCGAAAACAGCCCAGATCAGGGTCCATTCAGTCAGCTCGATAAAGGTAGCGCCCATCGAGGCTCTGCCTGATGTTTCAAATACCTGCCTGAATGTATCAAATCCGACCCACGTGAACAGATGCGCCAACTCGTTATGATCGCTGTCGAAGTTCGTGAACGCGATCAGGATCATAAAGATCAGCGGCAGGATGGTGAATACGGAGATCGTCAGCGTCGGGAACGCGAGAAGCGTTACATGGAACTTGCTGTCGAGGAATTCCTTGATCTCATCCTTGAAGCCGATAGGCTTTTTGCCTTCGGCAACGGTCTGCTGTGCCTTGTAAGCGGATTTGGTGTTTGCAATATAAACGCAGAAGAAAAGAACGGTAATGATGATGGTCATTACGCCGTACAGCAGGATCAGCATGGAGTTATCCGGAACGATACCTTTGACACGGCGGCCGTTCTCATCAACCGGGCTGACAGTACCCAGTGTCGGGAACTTGACAAGATAGCCCCATCCGAAGAAAACCATGAACAGGATGTACGCTACCTCTACGAGCAGGAACAGAAAGCCCTTGACGAGCTGTCCCTTGGAAGCGTTACCTACACCCATAACGAGGTAGGAACATTTCGTCGCCCAATCACCTTTTACAAATCTCGAGAAATATCCGGCAAAGCCTTTTCCGATGGTTAAGAAGATGTTTTTGAAAAATCTGCCGATCGCGCAGAAGATCTTCTTTAAGTTGCCGGGTAAAGCCTTAAAAAACTTTACGAAATTATAACCGAATTTCTGGAAGGGATTGAGCTGTACATAATCAATATAATTCATCAGTTCACTTCCCAGTTAAGATTTATACCGCGCAGCGGTAATATGATCGCTCAAGGCGATCTTTCAGTCAGGCGGCAGGGCGCCGCCTGACTGTCGGAATGTTTAACGGATCATATCCGGCACCGCTGCTGCGGTGAATCGATCAAAGAATTATTCGTCCTTGATGTTGGTGATGGTCTTGTTGAATTCGGTCTTGATGCCGTCTCTGGTGATGTCCTTGGTCTTTACGAGGTAGTTACCGAGGGTACCCATGGGAGACCAGAAGGTATCAGCGATGTTGACCTGAGGCAGAGCGAACTTCGCCTGCTCGAGGCAAGCCATGGAACCGAGGTTAGCCTTGGCTACGTCGGACTCAACAGCAACCTTGTTGGAGGGGCTCCAGGACAGCTTCTCTGCACGAGCCAGCTGGCACTTCTCGCCTGCGAGGTAGTTAGCCAGAGCGTGAGCGGTGTAGGGAGCCTTGGACTGAGCGTTAACGCCGATGAGCTTGTAACCGCTCATGGAGATGATCTGAGTGTCAGTGCCCTTGATGTTGATGGTGGGGAGCTTAGCAGCGCCGTAATCGTCGCCGAGCTTGCTCTTAACGGTAGCAGCGTTCCAGGAACCGTCGATACCGGCAGCTACGGATCTGGGGTTCTGAGCCATACCGGAACCGGTCTTATCAACGTTATCGGACTGGAAGATGTCGCTGTACTCATGGAACAGGTTAGCGAATGCCTCGAGAGAATCTACGACCTTCTCTTCGTCATAGTTGTTGAACTGCTGTACGCCTTCAGCGCTCAGACCCTGGATCTCAAGGCCGCCGGTGAACATGAACATGCAGGAATAGAAACCGTTACCGGCATCCATGTTGAACTTCTTACCGGCCTTGCGGCAAGCTGCGAGAACGCCCTCAAAGGTCTTAGCGTCTTCGTCAGTGACAACGCTCTTATCGTATACGAGATAGTAGCCGTTCTCACCGGTCTCGGGGTAAGCGAGGAGCTCGCCCTTCATGGTAGCAGCCTCAACGGAAGGCTCGGAGTCGCGACCCTTGATCTCGCTGACATAATCGATACCGAGATTGTCTTCAGCCTTCGGAACGGGATCGAGAACCTTGGACTTATCCAGACGGTTCATCTGGTCGCATGCAAAGCTGAATACGTCGCCCGCAACAGACGGGTCGTTCAGGATCTGAGCAGCTACGTCGCCCTCTTCCTGAGGCTTAACATCGATGGTGATGTTCTTGTCGGCGTGTTCATTCTTGAACTCTTCGCATAACTGCTGAGTCAGCTCAACAGCAGCTTCGGGAGCCCATACCAGCAGAGTGACGTCTTTCTCGCCCTGGAATACGTCGCCTTTTTCAGCGCCGCCGGAGTTGCCGGTGTTGTTGTTGCCGCCGCAGGCAGCGAGTACGGATGCCAGCATCATAACTGCCAGCAACAGAGCAATGATTTTTTTCATGTTTGTTTTCCTTCTTTCTTTCCAAAAATATTTTTTGGATAGTTGCACCGAGAATCCGGACCGGCACACCTAATCACTGTATCAATTTTACCATAGTTGCCCCTATGATTTCAACTCCTTTTGTACTTTTTATCTAAAACATTAAATTGGGATTTGATTTTTGTTGATTTTGGATATTGAAAAATCGATTGTTGTTTGTTTTGCATAAATAGTGTCCTTGATTTTTGTTGATTATCACTGCTTCGCTTTTGTGCAACTTGTCAATATGAACACGTTAAAGCATGGTAGAGTGTTGTCCGGAAAGGGGTTTATTTTTCTAAGTGAGAATTAAACCGGTCTGGTGCCGAAGTTTTCATTATTTTTCGTCTATTTTGACTAAATCAACTTTTTATGACCGAAAAGACACATTGACATTCGACCCGGTTTCTATGTATAATATATAAGTATTGACACTGCATTTACACAACGGGATTGCTGTTTTACTCAAAAACGGATCCTGTTCGTCATATCATGGAGGTTCCCGATGAAACTGATCGAATTACTGAAAAACTGTGAGTATACCGTAGACTCCGGCTCGCTTGACGTCAACATCAAGGATGTGATCTATGACAGCCGCAAGGTCGTCAAGGGCTGTGTCTTTGTCGCGCTCAAGGGCTATAACGTCGACGGTCACAAGTTCATCCCCGACGCGGTAGAGCGCGGCGCAAGGGCGCTGGTCGTCGAGGATGAGGGCATCGCGTATGACGGCGTCACCGTCGTCCGCGTCAAGGACGCGCGTGCCACTCTGGCGCTGATGAGCGTGGAATTCTTCGGCAGACCCGCCGAGGAGCTGACCACCATCGCCGTCACGGGAACCAAGGGTAAGACCACCACAGTCGCCATGATCCGCTCCATATTAGAGAACGCGGGCATCAAGACCGGCACCATCGGCACCTTAGGCATCCTGATCGACAACCGCATTTACAAGACCAACAATACCACGCCCGAGAGCTATGAGATCCAGCAGGCGATGCGCCGCATGGTCAGCGAGGGCTGTAAGGCGATGGTCGTCGAGGCGTCGTCACTCGGATTGAAATGGCACCGCACCGACGGGATCCTCTTTGATTACGGCATCTTCACCAACTTTTCGAGCGATCATATCGGCGACAGCGAGCACAAGGATATGGCGGAATACCTCGCATGCAAAGCCCTGCTGTTCCAACGCTGCAAGACCGGTATCATCAATATCGATGATGAGAATGCCGAGGGCGTGACAAAAGATCACACCTGCGAGATCGAGACCTACGGCTACAGCGAGAATGCCGATCTTGTCGCGCACGGTGACGAACTGGTCGCGAAACGCGGCTTCATCGGCGTACATTTCAAGACCACCGGCGTCGAGGAGCTGAGCGTGAACGTCGCCATCCCGGGACGCTTCTCCGTCTACAACGCGCTTGCCGCGATCGCGGTTTGCCGCCATTTTGACATCGACAAACAGAACATCCTCGACGGTTTGAAGAACGTCAAGGTCAAGGGCAGAGTTGAGGTCGTGCCGGTACCCGGCAACTACACCATGCTCATCGACTACGCGCACAACGCGGTATCGATGGAGAACGTGCTCTCTACCCTGCGTGAATACAAGCCTCACCGCCTGATCACCATGTTCGGCGCGGGCGGTAACCGTCCGAAGAGCCGCCGCTTTGAGATGGGTGAGGTCAGCGGCAGAATGAGCGATCTCTCGGTCGTCACCGAGGACAACAGCCGCTTTGAGGATGTGAATGATATCATCGCGGATATCAAGGTCGGTCTCGACAAGGTCGGCGGCAAATACGTCGTCATCCCCAACCGTATCGACGCGATCCGCTACTGCATCGAGAACGCCGAGGCGGGCGATATCATCGTCCTCGCCGGTAAGGGTCACGAGGATTATCAGGAGATCCGCGGCGTGAAGTACCACATGGATGAGCGCGAGATCATCGCCGACATCATCGACGCCGATCAGGACAATGAAGATGATGACGATTCCGGCAACAGATAATCTTGCGGAGATTGCCGGGGACTGAGCGTTTGCTTGCCTCTCACAATAACTATTCTAAATACCAACAACGCCCTGCGGCGCAAAACCGCAGGGCGTTATATCTTGTCGAAAAATCATCCGTCAGGCGCAGTATGTTTTTTTCCTCCCTCTGACGAGGGAGGTGAGCTCGCCCGCGAGCTCGGAGGGAGAGATAACGAAACGCAACAATGATTCTTCGGCTTTTGACTCAAGCCGTATTTTATGTGTCTATTTGTACGGCATTGAGTCAAGCCTTAGAATTCTCACTAAACGGTTGCGTTATCTCTCCCCTCGCATTATGACAGTATTCTCTATTTTACTTTCTGCTTGCGTGCCCCCTCGTCAGAGGGGGCTGAATAGGTTTTTTCAAGTCACAACGCCCTGCGGCTCAAAAACCGCAGGGCGTTATTATTCAGCGTATTTCTCAAGAATCATCGATTTACTTTGCAGCATTATCGTGTATGATCAGTGCCGCATCCTTGTAAAACAGGCAAAGGAGTTTTTCGGCAACCCTCCGCCCTTCGGGCACCTCCCTTAGGAAAGGGAGGCTCAGTTTCTTATTCCGCAGGGATGGTTTCGACCCAGCGGCCGCCGCCTACCGCGGCGTAGATCTGCACCATCGCGGTCAGCTCACGGGAATCGTTAAGAAACATCTTAGACGCCTTGATGTTGCTGTCCGCAAGCGTCTTAGACCTCTCCTCGTCATTCCCCGGCAGCTTGCTGTACTTTTCGTCATAATAAGAAGTCAGGTTGGTTTTCAGCGTGCCGATCACGGTGTTGTAGTCGTGCTCGGTCATGGAGCAGAGCTTTTCGGCGCTCAGCTCGCTGCCGTCGGTGATATCAAAGCAATAGCACAGACCGAGGCTGTTTCCGCCGTCGACCTTTTCCTTGATGTAGACGCTGAGGAATCTGTCATACAAATGGGCTTCATAATTCAGCTCGATCACATAGTTGTGTCCTTCGGGATCGTTAAAATAATCGCCGTATTTCTCCATGATCTCAGCGTTCGCCGCCTTGGCGTCACTGCTGTCCAGCAGGATCTCGGGGATCGCGCAGCGCTTTTCACCGCCGCCGGGCAGGATAATGACCGATTCTTTCGCATCCTTGATATAATCCGAAATAACAGCGGTAGCGGGATCGTTCTTCATTTCTTCATCCCGCGCGGCAGAAGACGCTACATCGGGATCATGTTTTTCATCGTCTTTTGCTTTCTCGGATTTTGACGGCTTAGACGAGGGTGCATAGGTGGGCAGGGGCGCGTCTGTCGGACTCGTCGGTTTTGCTTTTTTGGGCAAAAAAGAGCATGCGCTCAACGCGCTCGCCGCCAACACACCGGCAAGCAATAATGCTAGTAATCGTTTCATAATCATTTCCTCCTAACGATAGTATCTTTATCATAAACCATTATCAGGCAAATAGCAAGGCGAATAGGTATTTTACACATATTTTTTCCCGATTGACCGTATTTTTACTACAGCGAAATGTCCCGCAAATCTTGCATTTACGCCAAAAGATGGTAAAATAATGTGGGCATTTCTATTAATATGCAAATTTCGACATGGATTGACAGGCGTTTTCGCCGACTTACGTATATGTCGTTTGATAAGAGGACAA
This sequence comes from uncultured Ruminococcus sp., assembly GCA_902764715.1. Taxonomy (GTDB): domain Bacteria; phylum Bacillota; class Clostridia; order Oscillospirales; family Acutalibacteraceae; genus Ruminococcoides. Next base: position 17,869 of record CACWXE010000017.1, read on the forward strand.
CATGAAGATAAACGATCCGAAAAACAGAACAGAGGGCAATCTGCTGCTGGGCATCGACATCGGCTCCACGACCGCCAAGCTCGCGCTGATCGATGACGGCGAGCTGATCTACAGCCGCTACGAACGCCACTTCTCACAGGTGCGCCAAAAGACGCTCGAAATGGTGGAAGCGATCAAGGAACTGCTCGACGGCCGCAGCTTTACCGTTGCGGTATCCGGCTCGGCGGGCATGGGCATGGCGAATGCAGCGCGGCTGAGCTTTGTGCAGGAGGTCTACGCCACCGCCGAATGTGTGCGCTGCTTACAGCCCGACACCGACGCGGTGATCGAGCTGGGCGGTGAGGACGCGAAGATCATCTTCTTCACCGGCGGACTGGACGAGCGCATGAACGGTTCCTGCGCGGGCGGTACCGGCGCGTTCATCGACCAGATGGCAACCCTCTTGAACCTCTCCAACACCGAGATGGATGAGCTGAGTCTGACGCATCAGCACCTCTACCCCATCGCCTCGCGTTGCGGCGTATTCGCGAAAACGGATATCCAGCCGCTGATCAACCAGGGCGCGACCAAGGCGGATATCGCCGCCTCCATCTATCAGGCGGTCGTCAATCAGACCGTCGGCGGACTGGCGCAGGGCAGAAAGATCGAGGGCAAGGTCATGTTCCTCGGCGGCCCGCTCCACTACTGCATGGGGCTCAGAGAGCGCTTTGTCGAGACGTTGAAGCTCAGCGAAGAGAACGCCATCTTCCCCGGCTACGGACTGTACGCCGTCGCGATCGGCGCGTCGCTCTACTCCGAGGACAGCGAGCTGATGGGCTATGAGGAGCTGGTAAAGCGCCTCAAAGAGAGCATGAAGCACAAGGAGAAGGTTTCGACCCTGCCTCCGCTGTTCAAGGATAAAAACGAATATCAGGCGTTCATCCACCGCCATACGCAGAACAGCGTCAAGACCGAATACGCCGGCGGCTATACGGGCGACGCGTATATCGGCATCGACTGCGGCTCCACCACGACCAAGCTGGTCGTCATCACCGACAGCTGCGACATCATCTACACCTACTACAGCTCCAACAAGGGCAATCCCGTACAGATCGTTCAGGAACAGCTGACGAAGATCTACGATGAGTTCGGCAACAAGCTGACGATCCGCGGATGCGCCGTCACCGGCTACGGTGAGGAGCTGATCAAGCGCGCGTTTTCCATCGACTTCGGTCTGGTGGAAACGATGGCGCATTATACCGCCGCGAAGTTCTTTGACAAAAATGTCGACTTCATCCTCGATATCGGCGGTCAGGATATCAAATGCTTCAAGATCCGCAACAACAGTATCGACAGCATCATGCTCAACGAGGCTTGCTCCTCGGGCTGCGGCTCGTTCATCGAGACCTTCGCGCAGTCGATGGGCTACACGGTCGAGGAATTCGCCCGTCAGGGATTGTTCTCCATGGCGCCGGTCGACCTCGGAACACGCTGTACGGTGTTCATGAATTCGTCCGTCAAGCAGGCACAGAAGGACGGTGCCTCGGTGCAGGATATCTCGGCGGGACTCTCGCTGTCGGTCGTCAAAAACGCGATCTACAAGGTCATCCGCGCCACCACGCCCGACGAACTGGGGCAAAGGATCGTCGTGCAGGGCGGCACCTTCATGAACGACGCGGTACTGCGCTGTTTTGAAAAGGAGATCGGGCGAAAGGTCGTGCGCCCCAATATCGCGGGACTGATGGGCGCGTTCGGCGCGGCATTGTACGCGAAAGAGCACCGTCCCAAAACATCATCCATTCTGGACGCTCAGGCGGTCAGAACGCTCAGGCACGAAAGCCGCTCGGCAGTATGCAAGGGCTGTACCAACAACTGCCGTCTGACGATCAACATCTTCAACGGCAAGGATAAGCTCATCTCGGGCAACCAGTGCGAAAAGGGCGCGGGCATCCGACTCAGCGACGATGAAAAGCTGCCCAACCTCTATGAATATAAACGTCAGCTGATAGAGAACTATCAGACATCGGACCATCGACCTGACAACCCTCCGTCCCTTGATACGCGTGTCCGGGACACCTCCCTTAGGAGAGGGAGGCGAACAATCGGTCTGCCGATGGCACTGGGGATGTACGAGCTGTACCCGCTGTGGCACACCATCTTCACTCAGCTCGGCTTTGAGGTCGTCGGATCGGGCTTTTCGACCCGCAAGCTGTATCAAAAGGGGCAGTTCTCCATTCCGTCCGACACCGTATGCTATCCCGCCAAGCTCATGCACGGTCACATCGAGACCCTGCTCGAGCAGGATGTAGACGCGATCTTCTACCCCTGCCTGACCTATAATATCAACGAAAACAAGGGCGACAACTTCTACAACTGTCCTGTTGTCGCCTATTACTCCGAGCTGCTGCAGAGCAACATGGACTCGCTCAAGCAGACGAAGTTCCTGTGCCCCTATCTGAACATCAACAGCGAAAAGGAGCTCAGCCGCGAGCTGACGCTCGTTTTATCCAAGCACTTTGACTTTATCAAAAAATCCGACGTAAATCGCGCGGTCAAGGCGGGTATCGCCGAATACCACGCGCATATGCAGCGCGTCTATGACGAGGGTGCGCGCGCCGTGAAGTTCGCGCGCGATAAGGGCAAGCGCATCATGATCCTCGCGGGCAGGCCCTATCACATCGACCCCGAGATCTGTCACGGCATCGACAAGCTGGCGACCTCGCTGGGCTTTGTCGTAGTCAGTGAGGACAGCGTGACCGCCGACAAAGAGCCGCCCACCCTCGGCGTTCTCAACCAGTGGACCTACCACAGCCGTTTGTACGCGGCGGCGCAGTACGCCTCGGAGCATGACGATACCCAGCTCGTACAGCTGGTATCCTTCGGCTGCGGCGTGGACGCGGTCACCACCGACGAGGTGCGTTCCATTCTCGAGCGCAACGGCAAACTCTATACACAGATCAAGATCGACGAGATCACCAACCTCGGCGCGGTCAGGATCCGTCTGCGCAGTCTGATCGGCGCATTACAGGAAAGGGGGCAGTAATATGGCGGTCGCAAAAGCGGATTATGTCAAATTCACCAAAGAAATGCGGGATGAATACACCATCCTCGTCCCCACCATGCTGCCCATCCACTTCAAGCTGATCTCTAATGTATTAGTGCGATACGGCTACAAAATCGACTTTCTCGAGGACGTTGACGGCAACATCAAGGAATCGGGGCTGCGGTATGTCCATAACGACACCTGTTATCCCGCGCTGCTGGTCATCGGACAGCTGATCAACGCGGTAGAATCGGGGCGCTATGACAAGGACAAGATCGCACTGCTGATCACCCAGACAGGCGGCGGATGCCGTGCGTCCAACTACATCTACTTACTGCGCAAGGCGCTGAAAAAGGCGGGCTACGGGCACATCCCCGTCATCTCGCTGAACTTCAATATGCTCGAAAGTCACCCGGGCTTTCAACTGACATTGCCGATGCTGTACCGTATGCTGTACTGCGCGTTCTACGGCGATCTGATGATGCTGATGGCGAACCAGTGCCGTCCGTATGAAAAGCACAAGGGCGATACCGACCGCGTCGTGAAAAAGTGGGTCAACCGACTGCTGGAAGAAAGCTCCCACAGCTCCACCATGCGCTACAGCCACGTTAAGAAGAATTACCGGCTGATTGCGGACGACTTCAACAAAATCCTCGGCGATATGCCGCGCGACAAGGTCAAGGTCGGCATCGTCGGCGAGATCTATGTCAAGTTCTCCCCCTTGGGCAACAATAATCTGGAGCAATTCCTGTTGAAAGAAAATGTCGAGCCCGTTATCCCGGGCTTTGTTGACTTTTGTCTGTACTGTGTATATAACGGTCTGGTCGACTACGACCTGTACCGCATCCGACCGTTCAAGGCGTTCGGCTCCAAATTCCTGTACCGCTTTTTACTGAAAAAACAGCGCTACATTCGCAAAATGATGCAGGATTACTACCCGAACTTCATGCCGATGGCGGACTTTGATGAAACGCAAAAGCGCGTCAAGGGCTATATCAACCAGGGCGCGAAGATGGGCGAGGGCTGGCTTTTGACGGCGGAAATGCTCGAGCTGATCAGCGAGGGTGTGAACAACATCATCTGCACCCAGCCGTTCGGATGTCTGCCGAACCATATCGCTGGCAAGGGTATGATGAAGCCGATCAAGGAGCGCAATCCGGGGGTCAACATCGTCGCCATCGACTACGATCCCGGCGCCACCGCGATCAATCAGGAAAACCGCATCAAGCTGATGCTGTCCAACGCGGAGCGCTGATCATGCTGTATGAAAAGCTGAAGGATTACGCAAACAGCGGCACATATCCGTTCCATATGCCGGGGCATAAACGGATCGCGGAGAGCGGTCTGCCCTATGAGATCGACACCACGGAGATCGACGGCTTTGACAACCTGCACGAGCCTCGCGGATGCCTCGCTCAGCTGCAAAAGGACGCGGCGGAGCTGTTCCGTTCACGCTATGCGTTCACGTTGGTGAACGGCTCGACCGTCGGGATCCTCGCGGCAACGCGCGCGATGACAAAGGGCGGCGACCGCGTGCTGATCGCCCGCAACAGCCATATGGCGGTCTATCACGCCGCCGAGCTGTGCCGACTCGATACGGAATACATCCTGCCCGACACGGTCGACGGATCGGGGATCTTTGCTTCGATTTCGCCCGATTCGGTCGAGAAGATGCTGAAAGCGAATCCCGAAACCTCGCTGGTCGTCATCACCTCCCCCACCTATGAGGGCGTGGTATCGGATATCAGAAGCATCGCCGCGATCTGTCATCGATACGGCGCAAGGTTGTTGGTCGACGAGGCGCACGGAGCGCATTTTCCGTTTTCGGACAGCTTCCCGCAAAGCGCCGTCCAATGCGGCGCCGACGCGGCTGTGACCAGTCTGCATAAGACGCTGCCCGCCATGACGCAAACGGCGCTGCTGCTGACAAACGACGAAGGCTTGGCGAAAGAAATGCAGCGGCAGCTCACTGTTTTTGAAACGAGCAGTCCGTCCTATGTATTGCTCGCGTCCGTTGATCGCTGTCTGACGTTTTTGAAGGACAGCCGCGGTGCTTTTGACGATTATACAAGACGGCTACTAAAATTTCATCAAGTCGCGACATCCCTGCGGCATTTGTCCGTCGCGCATGATGAGCTGATCAACGCCGGGAATGTATTTGACTATGATATCGGCAAGCTGTGTATTTTCGGTAACGGTTACATGAGCGGCAGGGAGCTCATAGACAAGCTTCGGTCGGACTATCACCTTGAGCTCGAGATGGCGCTCGGCGACTATGCGCTCGCGATGACATCCGTGTGCGATACCGACGAGGGCTTTGACCGCCTGATCAACGCGCTTGTCGACATCGACAGCAAATGTGCAGCGGCAAACCATCCCAAAACCATCACCGCCTCTTCCCTGCCCCAAAAGCGCTGTACCATCAGCGAAGCCGTCAACGCCGACGGCGAAATGCGCGACATCAATCAAGCTGAGGGAAGGATCTCACGCGAATATGTCCGCGCCTATCCGCCCGGCATTCCGATCATCGCGCCCGGTGAAGTGATCGACCGCGAGGTGCTCCTGCGGCTCAGGGCTTTGAGGACGGCGGGAAATGAGATCGTCACCGACAATTCGGCGTTTCCGCTAATCTCAATAATCGGTTGACAAAGCACGCACCGCGTGTTAGAATATCCATATAAATCAAGATAAATCAAGGAGTTGAATCTTCAGAAGAGCGTTAAGACCGGCGGCTGCGGCGAATGCCAGACCTCTTGCCAGTCTGCTTGCAAGACTTCCTGCGGCGTTGCTAACCAGCAGTGCGAGAAGTGCCTCAGCGAGAAGTAATTACGTCTGAACACAATAAGGAATTTTCAGCCGTTATACCGCCAAGGTCTGACGGCTTTCCTTATGCCAATTAACATAGAATTGTCATTACGGACATTATCATTAAGTTAAGGAAATAGTATCTCGCTGACGCTCGATCAATCGATACAATTCCTCAGTCGACTGACATGCGTGTCAGCCGACAGCTCCTTTTCCCAAAAGGAGCCTTCCTTAACTTAATGACATTGTTCATTACGGAGGAACTTATGATACACCGTTATAAACTCAACGGCTACAACATCGTCCTCGATGTTTTCAGCGGCAGCGTCCATGTCGTGGACGATCTCGCCTATGATATCATCGGGCTGTACGAGGATACGGACACGGACGGCATCATCGCCGCAATGCTCAAGCAGTACGCCGATGACGATTCTGTTGATGAAGCCGAGATCCGTGACTGCATCGACGATATCGAGGAGCTGAAAGAGCAGGGCAAGCTGTTCACCGCGGACGATTACGCGGATCTTGCCTTTGACTTCAAGGCGCGCAACACCGTCATCAAGGCGCTGTGCCTGCACGTCGCGCACACCTGCAACCTCAACTGCGAGTATTGCTTCGCGAGCCAGGGCAAGTATCACGGCGACAGGGCGCTGATGAGCTTTGAGGTCGCCAAGCAGGCGATCGACTTTTTGATCGAGCACTCGGGCTCGAGAAAGAATCTGGAGATCGACTTCTTCGGCGGCGAACCCCTGATGAACTTTGACGTCGTCAAAGAGATCACTGCCTATTGCAGAAGCATCGAAAAGGAAAAGGGCAAAAACTTCCGCTTTACGCTGACCACCAACGGCGTTCTGCTCAATGACGAGGTGATCGACTTCGCCAACAAGGAGTGCCACAATGTCGTACTCAGCCTCGACGGCAGAAAAGAGGTACATGACCGCCTGAGAAAAACCGTCAACGGCAACGGCAGTTATGATCTGATCGTGCCGAAGTTCCGGCACTTTGTCGAAAGACGCGGCAACAAGGGCTATTACATCCGTGGCACCTTCACTCACAACAACACCGATTTCACCAACGATATCTTCCATATGGCAGACCTCGGCTTTACGGAGCTTTCGATGGAGCCGGTGGTATGCCCTCCCGATGATCCGTACGCGCTGACTTATGACGACCTGCCCGTGCTCTTTGAGCAGTATGAGATCCTCGCCAAGGATATGCTCAGACGGGAAAAGGAAGGCAAGCCCATCACCTTCTATCACTATATGCTCGACCTGAACGCGGGTCCGTGCATCTACAAGCGCATCTCGGGCTGCGGCTCGGGAACGGAGTATATGGCGGTCACCCCGTGGGGGGATCTCTATCCGTGTCACCAGTTTGTCGGCAACCCCGAGTATCTCTTGGGCAACGTCTATGACGGCGTGACCAATCCCGCGGTGCAGGATGAATTCAAGCTGTGCAACGCCTATGCCCGCCCCGACTGCAAGGATTGCTGGGCAAAGCTGTATTGCTCCGGCGGCTGTGCCGCGAACGCGTATCACGCGACAGGCTCCGTCACCGGAACCTACCAATACGGCTGTGAGCTGTTCAAAAAGCGCATCGAATGTGCCATCATGATGAAGGTGGCACAGGCTCAAAACGCCGAGTGACCGATAAAATCAACAGATAAAGCAGCACTGCAGCGATAAAACACAGTGCTGCTTTTTGTTTTAGATCACAGATTATTAGTATAAAGCAAACGATAATCCCACTCTTTGCAAAAAATTCTTCTTTACCTATTTACAAACGCAAAAAAATAGTGTATAATATCTTAGCGTTATGGGGATATAGCTCAGTTGGTAGAGCGCTTGGTTCGCATTCAAGAGGTCAGCGGTTCGAATCCGCTTATCTCCACCATGACACGAGAGTCCAGAAAACGGCTTGTTTTCTGGGCTTTTTCCTTTTTCGGGGAGTCCTGAGCGCGAACCTTTCAGCGTTCAAATTAGGGGTCATCTAACACTTTATCTAACACTTTTCCGTGTTTTTCTAACACCTTTTGGAAGAATTTCGGCTGATTTTTCACGATTTTCAAGGCTTTTGCACTGTTTTCGATCGTGTTGAATGATGAGAACGGTGTTTTTTTCTTTTTCCGACCCCTTGACTGTTGTTCAAGAGGCCTGTTCCAAGTTTGGGGCAGAGGCGCTTTCGGAAGGTTCTGACGCTTCCTTCTTGTTCTCTGTCGCGCTCAGAGCATACGCCATATCGATCTTGCGTTTGGCGTCGAGGTGACCGTAGATGTTGGCAGTGGTCTGGATATCTGCGTGACCCAGCCACTCCTGCACGTCCTTAAGCGTGAAGCCCATGCATAACAGATTGCTTGCCGCACTGTGTCTCAGCTCATGGAATCGGATGCGGGGCAAGCCGTATTCCTTGAGAAGTTTCGGGAACTTCTGTGACACATAGTCGGGCGAGAAGGGTCTGCCGTCCTCCCAGCGGAACACATAATCGTTATCGTAGTAAGTGTTGCCATAGAATCTCTTATCCTTCCTCTGCTGTTTTTTCAGATCCTCGAACAGCTTCTTGATCTCGGCTGTCATCGGGAAGGAACGTCGGCTGGACTCGTTCTTCGTCTTGTCCTTGGCGACGAGCTTCGATACCTTTGTGACCGATCGACGGATAGTGAAGGTCTCAGCCTCAAAGTTAACGCAATCCCAGCACAGACCGAGCGCTTCGCTTCTGCGCAAACCGTAAAGCGCGGTGACTCGGATCAGCGGATACAACGGTTCGTTATTCTTCAGCAGATTTTCGAGAAGTTCCTCGACCTGTGACATTGTGAAGAATTTCGCTTCATGTCTTTCCTTTGGCGGGAGATTGAGGAATCGGCAGGGATTGCGGTCGATAATACCTTCCGATTCGTAATAGGTCAAAGTCATATTGATGATCGACTTGACTTTTCTCAGAGTGATGCCTGAGAGACCTCCCGAACCGTCGATCTTCCCGCGCGTTGCTTTCTCGTTGATGAAGGCTTGCAGATTCTGTTTGTTGATGTCGCACAGGCGGTAGCCCTTATTGGTGAAGTACGGGATGATGTGCAGTCTGATCAGCGTTTCATAACCTTGGCAGGTGATCTCGTCTATGTGGCGTTGAAAACCGGCTGTCTTATACTCATACCATTTTTGTACCGCTTCCGCAAAAGGCATGAGCGACGGGCTGTTTTCAAGCTCCTGCCAGTGCTGCTGTTCCTCTTCATATTGCTTGAGGGCTTCTCGGAGGAGCTTCTGCGCCTTTGTCTTGTTGCCCTTGACGGGGAGATCGGTGTTGATCCATTTTACTTTGCGTTTGCCGTTCCGATATAGGTTCAGAACGAGGTAATATTTATTATTTTTGATTTGCAGGCTTCCTGTCATATTGACTCCTTTCCGTCGGAATGCCCGCCGTTGCAACACGGATTATACCATCAAACGGCGGACATATCCAGTTGTTTTATTTGTAATTGTAATAAGATTATATTGATGTGATCGACGTGCGTGTCAGCCTGCGTTTCGCAGGAAGGACATCACGTCCTTTTTTCTGACGCGGATGGCTGTACCGATTCGTCGGCAGGAGAGCTGGTTCTCTTTGATGAGTTTGTAAACGGTGTTTTTGCAAACGCCCATCAGCTCAGCTATCTGCTGTACCGTCAGCACGTCGGGATAGTTCTTAAACTGTGTAGCAGGCGCTGACAGACGGACTGTCGGAAGCGCTTCCGTAGGTATCAGATAAACATTCGATTTTTTGTTATCAGTCATAGGTTCCTTTCTGTTTTGAATAACTTTATTCGTCGTAATAAATTCGTATATCTTCGGTACTTAATCAGTGTTTTACATCGACATGATGAAGCCTTGTCCCTCGTCTTCGTCGTCAGAATAATCGTCGTCATAGTCGTCCTCGTCGAAGACTTCTTCGAGAATTTCTTCTCTCTGGTAATCATCATCTAGGGCGCTTTCAGTCGGCTCTTCCGTCCTGTTTGCGACGGAGGAAATCAGCCCGACGCCCGCGCCGATCAGCGCTCCGATCGCCGCGCCGTTTTCCTGTCCTTCGATTCGCTTGCGGCGTTCTTCGGGGTCTTCGTTATTGTCATCAACGATCCTTGATACCGCTCCGGCGAGGCTGTCGACTCCACCGATAATGCAGCTTGAAGGATCATGATAGCTTTCGGAAATCTTTTGCGTTTCGGCTTTTGCAAGGGTGCGTTCACGCAGATGCTGCTCGTAAAGCTCGCGCGATTTCTCCCATCCGGTCGGCTGTTTTTCTTCTGAAACAGCGTTTGATTTTTCTCTGAAATCGAGTTCATTTTCGATATTATTCTTCAGATATTTTTCATCATGAAGACTTTTATCGCGGCAGCTTCTGCCGTTCGGGCAGTGAAAGGTCAGGTATTTTCTCTCGTCCGTCCATGTCATTCGGTACCCGAGAATCGACATTGCCCTGACGAATTCCTCTCTGCTGCCGCTGTACTCCATCGACTTGTCAATGTCCTCAGCCAGCTTTTGTTTCCAGCTGCTTCCCCTCATCCTCGCTCGATACTCACGGTTGGAAATCCTGCGGCCTCCGTTCTCGTATGGCGTGAGAACGGAGAGCCCGTGAGCGAGGCAGATCTCGTCGCTGAGCGCTCTTAACTGTCTCAGAGTTGTGGGTGACTGGCGGAGCTTTTTTCCAGATTCAAAGCTCACGGAATTGATGACA
>CACWXE010000018.1 GCA_902764715.1 uncultured Ruminococcus sp.
AAACAATGGGTTCTGTATCTTTGCGCGCGAACTGCGTTTATGACGATCATTTATTCTTTGCGGGAGCCGATGACCGCACTCCCATCGCAGAGGGAGAGACCGCTCCCATTGCAAAGATGGCGGTCTTGATGAAAAGTAACGAGGACGATACTGTTTGGGAACGCGTTGCCGATTTCAGAGATTTCGGCACTACCGCCTATGATCCGATCCATACCAGCTGGGCAGGCGCTCCTATCTGGGAACTTGCCAACCATGACGGCTATATCTACGCGACCGCTCCAACCCACAACGGCTTTGTCATCTACAAGGGAAGACCTGCCGGGGAAGGTGAGGATGCGAACGAGTATGGCTGGATCTGGACGGAGGTCGCAGGTACGACTAACGGCGTCAATAATCCGGGACTGAGTGATGTCGAGGGCGGCGAGCCCGGCACCATGCGCTCTCTGATCGGCTCTGTGTATGAGTTCAACGGCGAATTGTATGCCTATAACTTTGACCACAGCTTCGGCGGCGAGGCGTCCGCTTTCGCGGGTATGCTGCAGCAGGTTGCCGGTCAGGACGTCAAGGCGAGTGAGTATCTCTTCTATCTTTATGATTCGCTTCATAATCCGCAGAAGGTATGGAAGCTCAACGACGAGACCGGCAAATTTGAGGAGCTGACTGCCTTTACCGAGATGATGGAAGGTACCACGAACGAATATGTATGGCGCCTGGGTGCGTATGACGGCGACCTGTACGTCGCCACGATGGACGCCGGTATCTTCTACAACTATCTGACGCAGCTGACCAACGGCAGCTTTTTCTCGATGACAAAGGAGGAGCGTCAGCAAAAGCTCGGCTACATCAACGATCTGCTGGCGCTGCTCGCTAAGTCCAAGGGAAATGAATTGATTGAGAAGCTGAAGAGCAAGCTGGCGGAGCTCAAGGCGCTGCTTGAGAACTTTGATCCCGAGGCGACGATCACCGAGGCGACATATGAGTATCTCATGAAATATGCCGGTCTTGAGACGGCGGTCGATGAACTGCTGACTCAGATAAAGGAACAGCTCGACCAAAAATTGGTCGGCGAGATGGCGGAAGAGATCATCGACTCCCGCGAGAACAATATTGCGACAACAGGCGTGGGAGCTTACAACGTCGATTTTTCGTTCCTCTCCGACGTCCTTACCGAGGAAGAGATCGCCGAGCTGGATGCCTTCTTCAACGGCGATATTCCCACGGATGGATACGTATGGTCGTTTGAGTTCGATTCAGTTAAGTTCAAAACCGAGCTTAAGAGTATGTTCACAAAGCTGCTCAAAGACAATATCGATCTTATTCGGACAAAGCTTGAGGAAATCTACAACTCTGTTGACTGGAAGGGTCTGGAGATGTACGCGTATATCAATAACGCTGTCATGAACGATGAATGGGGCTTTGATATGTACCGTACCTCTGACGGTGGTGAAACGTTTGAGGTCATCACCCGAAACGGCTTCGGCGACAAGTATAACTACGGTTGCCCTGCTTTCCTCGAAACAGAAGAAGGCTTGTATTTCGGCACCTGTAACCCGTTCTACGGCGGTCAGCTCTATCTGCTGACGAATATGGCTCAAGCGCCTGAATCCAATATCCTCGGTGATGTTGACGGTGACGGGAAGGTGACTGTCCTTGACGCGACCTGTATTCAGCGTTATATTACGGGTATTCCGACATTTGCTATTCACGAAGCCGTAGCCGATGCGAATGAGGACAAATCCATCACGATCCTCGACGCGACGAGTATCCAAAGGTGGCTTGCCAATATGACTTCAAACGATAATATCGGCAAACCGATCTCGTAAAAGAATCTAACAAAGGTGAGGATGTTTGATTTGAGAAAAAGTTGTTGCTGTGATCGGCGTGTTTGCGATTCTGCTGAGCGCGACGCTTGTCGGGTGTAATAAGACAGAAAGCAACGAAAAAAAGGAGATCATCGGCATCATCGGCGCGATGGACGTCGAGGTCAATTCACTCAAGGAATCCGCCAAGATCAGTGAGACCAGGAAGATCGCTGAGATGGAGTTCTGCAAGGGCAAGATCGGCGATAAGGAGGTCGTCATCGTCAAGTGCGGCATGGGCAAGGTCAATGCCGGTATCTGCGCACACACCCTGATCAATGATTTCGGCTGTACCAGGATCATCAACACCGGCGTCGCCGGATCGCTGGACAACAAGATCGATATCGGCGATATCGTCGTATCCACCGACGCGGTGCAGCATGACTATGACGTCGAGGCGATCGGCTTCAAAAAGGGCGAGATCCCCTATACCGGCAAGGTAGCGTTTGAAGCGGATGAAGCGATGCGCAAGGAGGCTGTCGAAGCGGTCAAGACCTCCGCGCCCGATATCCATGTGTTCGAGGGCAGGATCTGCTCGGGCGACCAGTTCATCTCCAAGAAGGAGCAGAAGGAGAAGATCATCTCCGATTTCAGCGGCATGTGCTGTGAGATGGAGGGCGCCGCGATCGCGCAGGCGTGTTATCTGAACGGTACGCCGTTCGTCATCATGCGCGCGATCTCCGATAAGCCCGATGAGACCGAGATTGTCGAGTATAAGGTCTTTGAGGAACAGGCGGCGAAGCGCTGTGCCAAGATCGTCCGCTATATGGTCGAGAACGTGTAAAGTTTAAATATTGAATTACACAAAACGCCCTGTCTTTTCACAAAGCGGAAAAGACAGGGCGTTATGATTGATGATCGTTTTGCAAACGGAGATCGATCACTCCCAGTGATGGAGCTCCTTGGGATCAAGCCCGATATTTTTGGCATGAAAGACGGGATTGAGCTTTTTCTTTCTTTGACTCTCAAAGTCCTTGAGCGCCTTGACCGCGATACCCGACAGGATGAAGCAGCACGGGATGTTGATCAGCGTCATGCCGCCCATCGTGATATCCGCCAGCGCCCATGCCAGATCCATCGGCGTCAGCGCGCCGAAGAAGATCACCGCGACACAGCAGAGGTAGAACACGGTCATGAACTTTTTGGAGGGCTTTTTCTTCTTGTTAAGATACGCCAAAGCGTTGTCAACGTAATAGAGGTTGCCGATCAAGGTGGTGAACGCGAAGAGTACCATCGAGATGGTGATGAAGATCGGACCGAAACCGCCGAAAACGGTGGACACCGCCTGCTGGACATACGGCGCGCCGGAGACGTCCGTGCCGCGCGCAACGCCCGAGGTCAGGCACATCAGCGCCGTAGCGGTGCACAGGAGCATGGTGTCAATATAGACGGATACAGTCTGCACCAGACCCTGCTTGACGGGATGGGTGACGTCGGCAGACGCCGAGGCGTTCGGCGCGGAGCCTACGCCTGCCTCGTTAGAGAACAGACCGCGCTTGATGCCGAAGACCATGCACGAGCCGGTGATGCCGCCGAAGATCGCGCGGAAGTTGAACGCGTCTGTAAAGATCGCCTTGAAGGTGCCGGGGATGTTGGGGATATGGGTGAAGATGATCGCGAGCGAGATCAGCACATACGCGATGCCCATCGCCGGGACGATCTTCTCGGTGAGCTTGACGATGCGCTTGCCACCGCCCATCACGCAGAATCCGACGAGCAGCGCGAGGATACCGCCCACGATCACGGGCGTCCATGTCTTGTCGTAGAAATCGTAGATCTCAAAAGAAGACTGCAGGTTGTAGGAGCACAGCAGGTTGAAGCCGAAGGCGTAGGTCGCGATCAAAAAAACGCAGAAAACACCCGCGATCAGCGGCTTCTTGAGCGCCTTCTCGATGTAATACGCAGGGCCGCCGAAGAAATGACCGTCCTTGTCCTTTTGCTTGAAGATCTGCGCTAAGGTACTTTCGATGAATGCCGACGACGCGCCGATGATGCACATCAGCCACATCCAGAAGCACGCGCCCGGACCGCCCAGACAGATCGCGGTCGATACGCCGACGATATTGCCCGTTCCCACGCGTGAAGCGGTCGAGACCATCAGCGCCTGAAAGGACGATACCTTCTGATCGTTGGCGGGCTTTTCGACGATCAGCTTGCACGCCGTGCCGAACAGGCGTATCTGCACGCCTTTGGTGCGGACGGTGAAGTACAGTCCCGCCACAGCCAGTACGATGACGAGGATGGGGAAGTACATAATATCGTCGATCTTGTTGAAAATATTGGTGATAAAGTCCATGTTCGCCTCCGAATAGTTGATAAATACCCGAATCAATCATTGTCTGTTTAAGATTTTTTATAACATAGATATGATGATCAACACAAGCAAATCCGACATTTTCTGTTGGTTTTTTTCGTGATCCGACAAACTTGTGCGATCAAATTCATCAAACAGTCGGCAACAGTTGACACAATGCGCAAAAACAATTATATTTTAAGTAGGTATTCGGTAAAAGAACGGTTGACTTATGAATGATTGGAACAAGATAACGATATATTGCGGCGATAACGGCGACCGTGACGCGGCAGATATGCTGTCGCGTCAGCTCGGTGTGCCGCTCGCGGACAGCATGGGCGAGGCGCTCACGCTCGTATTCGACGGCACGGGGCTGTCGCTGGTCGGGTACGGTATGTGCTATCAGGGCGATTTTGCCCGTATGCTCAACCGCGTGACCAAGGGGCGGCTCCATCACGAGATGCTCGTCAAGATCGCCAGGACAAAAACCGAACATCCCGTAGCGGTGGACGCCGCCGCCGGAATGGGAGAGGACAGCTTTTTGCTCGCCGCCGCCGGGTATGAGGTGTACCTCTTTGAGCGGGATCGGGTGATCGCCGCCTTGCTGGGTGACGCTCTGCGCCGCGCCGAAGAGGATGAACAGCTGCGCGGGATCGTCGGCAGGATGCACCTGAATGAGGGCGACAGCATCGAGCTGATGCCGCAACTCGGGATAACGCCCGAGATCGTCTATCTCGATCCGATGTTTCCGCCGCGCAAAAAGAGCGGCTTGATCCACAAGAAGCTCCAGCTGATCCAAAAGCTCGAACAGCCCTGCGCGGATGAAAGGGAGCTGTTCGCCGCCGCCGCGGCAATGCACCCGAAGAAGATTATCATCAAGCGCCCGCTCAACGGCGCCCCGCTCGCCGATCGCAAGCCGAGCTATACCGTCAAGGGCAAGGCGATCCGCTATGATGTGGTGGTCTTATAAATGTCATTGCGAGGTGCGCCGGCACCGCTATATAAGCCTCCCTTTCCTAAGGTATCCCCGTTGGGGGAATGTCCGAAAGACAGTGGAGGAACCATTACAAGAGCCTCCCTTTCCTAAGGGAGGTGCCCGAAGGGCGGAGGGTTGCCGGGAAAGTGGCACCTTTTTTGTCAACCCCCAGTCACCGAACGAGGCGTTCGGTGACTGCCCCCTTAGGAAAGGGGGCTTTGAAATACCGGAGGGTTGCCAAGAAACCGACATCATTTTACCTAAGATAAAGGAGATACGATGGAATACCAACCGATCGCATATATACACAACGACTTCCCGACTAAGTTCGGATTGCCGCGCCAAAGCGGACTGTCCGAGCATCTGATCTCGCGAATCGTCATGGAAAAGGAATACCGAAACCCCGACGCCTTTCGCGGGATCGAGGAATTTGAATACCTGTGGCTGATCTGGTGCTTTGATCCAATAGGGAAGAGTGCCTCATCCAAGCGCGCTTGGTCGCCGACCGTCAGGCCGCCCAAGCTCGGCGGCAACAAGCGCATGGGCGTGTTCGCGACCCGCTCACCCAACCGTCCGAACCCGATCGGACTGACCCGCGTCAAACTGCTCAGCGCCGAGCTCAGCCCCGATCAAGGTATCGTCCTGACGGTGGCGGGAGCTGACTTGATGGACGGTACCGCGATACTGGACATCAAGCCCTATCTGCCGTATGCCGACAGTGTGCCCGACGCCGCGACAGGCGATTACGGCCCCGAGCACCAGCAGATCATGGAGGTCACGATCCCGTCCGACGTCGCCGGGCTGTTCACGGATGAGCAGTTGAAAACCCTCAAAGAGGTGCTGTCGTTCGACCCGCGCCCCGGCTATCAGCATGACCCCGACCGTGTCTACGGCTTTTCCTACGGCGGCTATGATGTGCGCTTCAAGGCGGATGATCACACGATCACCGTGATTGAAGCGGTTCCCGCCGATTGATTCTTGTGCATTTTGACATTTGACTTTTCGCGCTTATCGTATATAATATTACGCAAAGAGAAACGCTATGTCATTGCGAAAGAAAAGGGCGCACGCGCCCAATCTCAACCGATAAAGATTGATGAAAGGATGATACGATGTTCTGTCAGCATTGCGGAAAACCGATCCCCGACGGCTCGAGCCACTGCGGCTTTTGCGGCGCTCCCGTTGATGAGCCCTCGCCGCGTCACGCGCGCCCGGAGGATGATGAGCTCTATTCCTATTCCGACCGCCATATCTCCGATGATAAGGACAGCACGAGGGTGTTTGATCCCAACCGTGACCCGATGGATGAAACCAAGGTCTATAACTTTGCAGCGTTTGAAGGTCAGGGCGACGGTTATGATCCGAACCTTGACCCGAACTACGATCCCAACTATGACCCCAACTTTAATCCCAATTACGATCCGAGATATCCCGACGGTCCCGTGCCCATCGGCGACGATTACGAGAATTATCAGGACGGTCAGAGTGACGACACGTTCATGGATAAGGTCGATCAGCGCTTCAGACGCGACGACTATGATGACTATGAGGATGACCGCCGTCCCCGTAAAAAGAAGAGCAAGGCATGGATCTGGATCACGATCATTGTGGTGGTTGTCTCTCTGATCGCCGCACTTGCCTACGTCGTGTTCAGCGGCAATCTGTTCGGCAAGAACAACGCGAAGCCCACTACGCCCAGAGCGACGGTTGCCGCCACCGCAAAGCCGACACAGGCTCCCGCCACGCAGGCGCCTCGCGCGACACAGGCTCCCGCGCCTACGCAGGCGCCCCGCCCGACGCAGGCTCCCGCACCTACTCAGGCGCCGCAGATCGTGACCGAAACACCCAGAGTCGAGACGCAGGCTCCCGCGCCTACGCAACCGCCCACGCCGACTCAGGCGCCCGCGACCGAGGCGGTACAGGAATAATCGTTCATACTAACTATGGAAAAGTCGGCATTTTGTCGGCTTTTCTTTTTTCTTGTTTACAAACCCCGACAAATATGTTATCATAACTATGTATGAACTCTTATAATAATGTATGAGGAGGAAATGATGAAAAAAGTACTGATCATCGGCGCGGGTCCCGCGGGACTGACCGCCGCTTATGAGTTACTTGACAGAAGCAAGGATTACGAGGTCACCGTGCTCGAAGAGAGCGATGTGTTCGGCGGTATCTCGCGAACCGTCAACTATAAGGGCAACCGCATGGATATGGGCGGCCATCGCTTTTTCTCAAAGGTGCCCGAGGTCAATGACTGGTGGGAGAAGATGCTCCCCACCCAGGGCGCGATGCCGTTCGATGACCGTGAGCTGGGCAGAACCTCTACTATCAAGGAAGGCGGCCCCGATCCCGAAAAGGAAGACCGCGTCATGCTCCGCAGAAACCGTCTGTCGAGGATCTTCTTCAACTCAAAATTCTTCGACTATCCCGTATCGCTGAAATTCGACACCATCAAGAATATGGGCCTGGGCACCACGATGGTGGTCGGCTTCAGCTACCTCAAGACCGTGTTCCATAAGCGTGAGGAAAAATCCCTCGAGGATTTCTATATCAACCGCTTCGGTAAGAAGCTCTATTCCATGTTCTTCGAGAACTACACCGAGAACCTTTGGGGCAGACATCCCTCCGAGATCAGCCCTGAGTGGGGCGCTCAGCGCGTCAAGGGTCTGTCCATCCGCGCGGTGCTCAAGGATATCTTCGGCAAGGCGTTCAACAAGAAGAACCGCAAGGTCGAGACCTCGCTGATCGAGGAATTCGCTTATCCGAAGCTCGGCCCCGGTGAGCTGTGGGAGATCACCGCCGCTGATTTTGAGAAGATGGGCGGCACCATCATCAAGAACGCCAAGGTCACCAAGATCATCAAGAACGATGATAACACCCTCAAGGGTCTTGTCTACGTCAAGGACGGCAAAGAGATCGAGATCGACGGCGATTATGTTATCTCCTCCATGCCGGTCAAGGATCTGGTCGAGGGCATGAATGACGTACCCAAGGATATCGCCGCGATCGCGACGGGTCTGCCGTACCGCGACTACATGACCGTCGGCGTGCTGATTCCGCACCTGAACCTCAAGAATGAGACCAAGACCAAGACGATGGGCGATATCGTGCCCGATAACTGGGTCTATGTCCATGACAAGAGCGTCCATATGGGACGTTTCCAGATCTATAACAACTGGTCGCCGTACATGGTCGAGAAGATCAAGGATACCGTCTGGATGGGTCTGGAATACTTCTGTAACGAGGGCGACTGGATGTGGAGCATGTCCGATGACGAATTCGGTCATATGGGCATCAAGGAAATGGTCAAGATGGGTCTGATCGACAGCGAATCCGACGTTATCGACTTCCATGTTGAGCGTGTCAAGAAGGCGTATCCCGCTTACTTCGATACCTACGAGAACATGGATGACCTTCGAGAGTATCTCGATACCATCCCGAACCTCTTCTGCGTCGGCCGTAACGGTCAGCACCGTTATAACAACATCGACCACAGTATGTGTACCTCCTTTGAGACGGTCAACGCGATCCTGTCCGGTTCTACCGACAAGTCCGCGATCTGGAACGTCAATACCGAGAAGGAGTATCACGAAGAGGGCAGCGAAAACAAATAATCTTCAAAAAGCTGACCGGCAACACAGCCGGTCAGTTCTGTGTGAAAAAGGAATTCTTATGAAAAGTGAAACGAAAAAATCTTTAGAACGGATCTTTCATCAGCTTGCCGGGCATCCGTTTCTGTCCATCACGGTCATGTGTATCCTGCTGTTCTTCTTCGGCTTCTGCGCGAAGGAGAACCTGACGACCTTTTCCTATGTGTACGCGGGCGTCGTATGCGCGATCATCTACGGATTGCTGCTGATCGTCGGCAAGCTCTGCCGCAGCGGCAAGGAATCGCTGATCGTGTTTGTGACGGCGATGGTATTTACCGCGGGCGGTCTGTTTTTGATGCGTAACTTTGACAACAGCCCCGCGCTGCTGTTATGGCTCTCGCTGTTTTTGCTCGCGATCTTCTGCGCGTTGATGTGGATGACCGATACGCTCAGCGACCGCAATTTTATCATCCTGCTGGTCATGGCGGGTATCATGCTGCGGTTCATGTACGACCTGTACACCGGCTACCGCGACAGACAGCATGACGTCGGCTATTTCAACTGGACATGGGGTCATGCCAATTATATCGAGCATTGGTATAAAAACGGGCTTACGCTCCCGGACGCCAACCAGATCAAGATCTGGCAGTATTACCACCCGCCCTTCCATCATTGGCTGATGGCTATCCTGCTCAGGATACTGACGACCGCCGGCATGGAGTATATCAAGGCGTGTGAGGCGCTTCAGATCCTTCCTCTGCTGTATTCCTCGCTGATCATGGGCGTCAGCTACCGCATCTTCCGTTATGTGAAGCTCAGAGGTCTGCCTCTCGTCATCGCGATGGCGATCGTCTGCTTCCATCCCACCTTTGTGCTGATGGGCGGTTTCTTCAATAACGATATCCTCTGCACCCTGTTCATGATGCTTTCAATCTACGCGGCGCTGCGCTGGTATCAGCAGCCCACCCTGCGCCGTATCATCCCCGTAGCGCTGTGCGTCGGACTCGGTATGATGACCAAGCTCTCCTGCTGGATGGTCGCACCCGCGATCGCAATCATGTTCCTCTATGTATTTGTCAAGAATATCAAGAGCTGGCTTATATTCATCGGACAGTTCGCCGTCTTCGGGGTCATCAGTGTCCCGCTCGGACTCTGGTGGCAGGTGCGCGACCTGATCGCGTTCAAAATGCCGCTCACCTATGTTCCGTTTCTTAACGTGAACGATCCCCAGTATTGCGGTAATATGTCCGTGACCAAACGCCTCTTCGATTTCGGTAACGGTCAGCTCAGCTTTGTCTATGACGCTTTTACCGATCCGAACTTCGGAGCGCCGTATAACGAGTACAATCCGACTGTCGCTCTGATGAAAACCTCGCTGTTCGGCGAGGGTCAGAACGCGATCTCGGATATCCACTTCCCGCAGATCGCCAAAACCGGTCCGATCCTGTTCTGGATCGGCGTGATCCTTGCGCTCGTATGCTTTGTATCCTTCTTTGCGATGATGCTCAGCAAAAAGAGCGGTCTCGACGGCTTCCACCGGGTATTCTTCGCGGTTTTCGCGCTGACGATGCTGGGTTCCTATTATCTGTACGCTTTCCAATTCCCGTTTACCTGTTCGATGAACATCCGCTTCTGCGTCCCGCTGATCCCGATGTTCGCGATGGGACTGGGGCTGATGCTGCGAAGGCTGTCCGGCGACTCACTGCCGCAAAAGATATTCCGGTATTCGGTATATGCCCTTACCGCCGCGTTCGCGGTCATGACCTGCGTGATCTATTCACAGGTCTCGTTTCCAAAAATAGGCTGATTAGCGATAAGGATTAGGTGATAGAATGTTATTTGTTTGTTATCCGCGCTGCACTACCTGCAAGAAGGCGCAAAAATGGCTGGATGAAAAGGGGATAGGGTATACCTTTCGCGATATCAAGGAGGAGAATCCTTCTTATGATGAGCTGAAAACATGGTATGAAAAGAGCGGTCTTGACATCAAGCGCTTTTTCAACACCTCGGGTCTGCTCTACAAGAGCATGTCGCTCAAGGATAAGCTCCCCGCGATGACCGAGGAAGAAAAGCTCCGTCTGCTCAGCACCGACGGTATGCTTGTCAAGCGTCCGATCCTTGTGTCCGACAAAACTGTTCTGGTCGGCTTCAAGGAGCAGGAATGGGCGAATACCCTTTTGTGATTTCCGCGGTGTGTTCGCCGAACTAACGATTTATCGATCGTTTTCATTCGTATGTGATCCGACCGTTTTTCGGTCGGTTGCAATAAACCTTTTGAGAGATAAAATTTGTGGAGGTATTATTATGTCATCTGCTACAACTGTTTTTATCGTTATCGGAGTGGTCCTGGCGCTTGCCGCCACCATCGTCGCATGGATAATGATCGTTCCCGAGAATAAGCGTCCGAAGCTGAATAAATTCTTTCAGTATCTGCATGATCTGTTCAACTTCAAATCGCTGTGGCTTGAGAAGATCCTCAAGTTCCTTTATATCTTCGAGACGTTTACCTGCGTGATCGTCGGCTTCGTATTGCTGTTCAACTTCAGCTCCTACAGCGGCATTTACGGCCGCAGTCATGTGAGATGGAACGGTTGGATCGGTCTTTTGCTCATGATCTTCGGCCCGATCATTAACCGTATCATCTATGAGTTTCTGATGATGATTGTCCTGCTCGTCAAGAACAGCATGGATATCAACGACAAGCTGAACGCGCAGCCCGGCTCCCGCTATCAGGAAAAGCTCGCCGAGGCACAGAGAAGAGAAGAAGAGGCGGCTGCCCGCCGTGCCGCGAAAGAGGCTGAAAGAGCCGCTTGTGCCCAGCAGCAGTATATGCAGCAGCAGTATGCCCAGCAGCAACAGCTGCAACAGCAGCAGCTCGCGCAGCAGCAGTATGAGCAGTACGGTCAGCAGTATGAGCAGCAGCGTTATGATCAGCAGTATCCTCAACAGAATATGCAGCAGAATCCGCAGCCCGAAGCTCCCGAAGCGAATCAGGACAATAACGGCTGATTTACGGATCTTGGATCAACGAAAAAGCGAGGCGCTTCATAAGAAGCGCCTCTTTCCGTTTTAGATCAACATCCGCAGTCGTTGCCGCAACCGCAGCCGCAGCCGTTGTTATTGTTGCCGCAGCAAGCCCACAGAACGATCAGCAGGATGATGATACCGCAGCAGCTGTTGCCGCCGAATAAACCGTTGTTGTTACACATATGTGTTGCCTCCTAATTTATCTTGATTAGCGATCGTCATTCCGTCGCTACACCTTATACTATGCGGATGGGGGAGAATGGTGAAAGTGGAAAGTTGAAAGTGGAAAGTGTTTTGGTATATTTGTAGGGGAGGGGTGCTCCCCGTTGGGGAGACGTCACGAAGTGACAGAGGGGGAGGCGTCTCCGCCGAGGAATGCTCCTCCCGCCACCTTTCTGATATATCACATTTAAATGCGAAGCAAATCATTTTGCCGTAGGGTACGGCATTTATGACGTACCGAGAAGGACGGGCATATCTGTGATCGGGAATGGCAGATAGGAATACAACGTTTCTGCCATACGGTACGTCATACACACGTGTCTAAGCGCCGGACTCTATGGAAACAGAGATCTGCTCCGCGTTTGGTTGACATTGAACCGAAACATCCACGATGGATTTCGCACCATCATTCCATCCGCCGATCCTCAGAAAAAAAGATTGACAAAACGCCACTGTTTGTGGTATCATACCTAATTGTGGGAGACTGCGATCAAAGCGCGGTATCCTACCGTCAAAATGCGTGAAAAGGATAGATTTTATCGGGACTTTTCGTGTGTTTTGACCATCACTGCTTTAGTGTGTTAAACACTTTGTCGATTTGATCCACGAGGGCTTGTTCCGAATGAGTCGTCCGATGATGTGTTTTTCATAACGTAACGCGGATTTTTCGCGTTGCAGATCAATTCTTTATTATTCTTTGAAAGGAGGAAAAACATGCCAACCTTTAATCAGTTAGTCCGCAAGGGCAGACAGGTATC
Organism: uncultured Ruminococcus sp.; assembly: GCA_902764715.1. Classification (GTDB taxonomy): domain Bacteria; phylum Bacillota; class Clostridia; order Oscillospirales; family Acutalibacteraceae; genus Ruminococcoides. Next base: position 12,729 of record CACWXE010000018.1, read on the forward strand.
CGAGAAGAAGGCGAAGGCTCCCGCACTCTTGAAGGGCTGGAACTCTCAGAAGAATCGCGCGATCGATCAGACTTCTCCTCAGAAGCGCGGTGTTTGCACCGCCGTCAAGACTGCGACTCCTAAAAAGCCTAACTCAGCGCTCCGTAAGATCGCAAGAGTTCGTCTTTCCAACGGTATCGAAGTCAGTTCCTATATCCCGGGCGTCGGCCACAATCTGCAGGAGCACTCCGTTGTTCTGATTCGCGGCGGTCGTGTTAAGGACTTACCCGGTGTACGTTACCATATCATCCGCGGTACTTTGGATACTCAGGGTGTCACCGGTCGTATGCAGGCAAGATCAAAGTACGGCGCTAAGCGTCCGAAGAAAAAGTAAGGAATTGACACGCTCTAAAGAAATTTAGATTTCTTTTTTCTGTATTGTAACAGAGGATTTATGATAGAAAGGGCACACGTGCCCCTGACCTCTGTGCATTACGGGAGTTTGTCACTTTCGAGTACCAATGACTTCTCAATTATTGTGAAGGAGGGAAGTAAAGATGCCCAGAAGAGGTCAGATCGCAAAACGTGATGTTTTGCCGGATCCGGTTTATAACTCCAAGCTCGTTACCCGTCTGATCAACAATATCATGCTCGACGGCAAGAAGGGTGTAGCCCAGAAGATCGTTTACGGTGCATTTGATATTATCGCTGATAAGACCGGTAAGGACGCTCTCGAGGTTTTTGAGCAGGCTATGGATAACTGTATGCCTGAGCTGGAGGTCAAGGCTCGCCGTGTCGGCGGTGCTACCTACCAGGTACCGATCAAGGTCAGAGAAGCCAGAAAGCAGACTCTCGGCCTTCGTTGGATCACCACCTACTCCAGAGCTCGTTCCGAGAGAACCATGAAGGAGAGACTCGCCGGAGAGATCCTTGACGCGGTGAACGGCGCCGGCGGCGCGTTCAAGAAGCGTGAGGATACCCATAAGATGGCTGAGGCTAACAAGGCGTTCGCTCACTACAGTTGGTAATGGCGGCGCTGCCGTAGGGGCGGTCGTCGGTCGTCCGCGGACGAGATTGACACACGTGTCCTCGTCCCCGCAGCTTAGACTCGCGTACAGCGGGTTAAGGTATATGATTTAAGATGAAGGTGTGAGTTGGATCACACATACGCACTAAGGAGGATATTATGCCCAGGCAGGTATCACTTGAAATGACAAGAAATATCGGTATCATGGCTCATATCGATGCCGGTAAAACCACGACTACGGAGCGTATCCTTTACTATACAGGTATCAACCACAAAATCGGTGAGACGCACGACGGCGCCTCCACCATGGACTGGATGGAGCAGGAGAAGGAGAGAGGTATCACCATCACCTCCGCTGCTACCACCTGTTTCTGGAAGGATAACCGTATCAATATCATCGACACCCCCGGACACGTTGACTTCACCGTTGAGGTCGAGCGTTCTCTGCGTGTACTCGACGGTTCCGTAACCGTTCTGTGCGCGAAGGGCGGCGTCGAGCCCCAGTCCGAGACTGTTTGGCGCCAGGCGGATAACTATCATGTTCCCCGCATGGTCTACGTCAACAAGATGGACATCACGGGCGCGGACTTCTACCATGTTCTGCAGATGATGAAGGACAGACTCAAATGTAACGCTGTTCCGATCCAGCTGCCCATCGGCTTTGAGGATACCTTCACCGGTATCATCGACCTGGTCGAGATGACCGCCGAGACCTACACCGGTCCCAACGGCGAGAAGCGCGAGACCATTCCGATCCCCGAGGCTCAGGAGTATCATGACGCTCTGATCGAGTCCGTTGCTGAGACCAGCGATGAGCTCATGGAAAAATATTTTGCGGGCGAAGAGCTGACGATCGATGAGATCAAGGCCGCGATCCGTAAGGCGACCATCGCGAACGAAATGGTTCCCGTATGCTGCGGTACTTCCTACCGCAACAAGGGCGTACAGAAGCTGCTCGACGCTATCGTCGATTACATGCCCGCTCCCACCGATATCCCCGCTATCAAGGGTGAGGATGTCAACACTGGCGAAGAGGTTGACCGTCACGCAAGCGACGATGAGCCGTTCTCCGCTCTCGCGTTCAAGATCGCGACAGACCCCTATGTCGGTAAGCTCTGCTTCTTCCGTGTTTATTCCGGTAAGGTAGAGAAGGGTACGTCCGTTTTCAACTCCACCAAGGGTAAGAACGAGCGTATCGGCAGAATCCTGCAGATGCACGCGAACGATCGTAAGGATATCGAAGTTTGCTACGCGGGTGATATCGCCGCCGCTGTCGGTCTGAAGAACACCACCACCGGTGACACCCTGTGTGACGAGGATCATCCCGTTATCCTCGAGTCCATGGAGTTCCCGGAGCCTGTTATCAAGGTTGCGATCGAACCCAAGACTAAGGCCGGCCAGGAGAAGATGGGTATCGCTCTCGCGAAGCTCGCCCGGTATGGGTGAGCTTCACCTCGAGATCATCGTAGACAGACTGCTGCGTGAGTTCAAGGTCGAGGCGAACATCGGTAAGCCGCAGGTTGCTTATAAAGAGACGATCCGTCGCGAGGCGGACGTTGACCAGAAGTACGCTCGTCAGTCGGGTGGTAAGGGTCAGTACGGTCACGTTAAGATGCGTATCTCTCCCAACCCCGGTAACGGCTACGAGTTCGTTAATTCCGTTGTCGGCGGAGCGATCCCGAAGGAATACATCCCCGCTGTTGACCAGGGTATTCAGGGCGCTATGCTCGCCGGTGTACTCGCAGGCTACAACGTAGTTGACGTCAAGTGCGAAGTTTATGACGGTTCTTATCACGAGGTCGACTCCTCTGAGATGGCGTTCAAGATCGCCGGTTCCATGGCGTTCAAGGAAGCGATGAAGAAGGCTGATCCCGTTCTGCTCGAACCGATCATGAAGGTCAGCGTTACCGTTCCCGAGGAGTACGCAGGTACCGTATTCGGTGACTTCAACGCTCGCCGCGGCGCGGTAAGAGATCAGGAGATCACTGACGGCGTTGCCCGTATCGTCGCTGACGTTCCGCTCTCCAACATGTTCGGTTACGCGACCGACCTGCGTTCCAAGACTCAGGGTCGCGGCAACTACGTCATGGAGCCCTCGCATCACGCTGAGGTTCCGAAAAATGTTGGTGAAGAGATCATGTCCGAGCGCGCAAAGAAGGACTAATTAAGGCACGGGGTCCCCGAAACGCCTGCGTTTTGGGGAAAGGCGGAGCAACGGAGCGATACGGAAATGATCGTAACGATTATTTCCAATAAGCGAAGTTTGTGACGCCGCCGGTGAAGAGATCATGTCTGAGCGCGCTAAGAAGGACTGATTTCGAGGCTCCCTTTCCTAAGGGAGCTGTCGCGAAGCGACTGAGGGTTGAAACCTTCCGACCTTGACACGCGTGTCAAGGCCACCTCCCTTAAAAAGGGAGGCTATCATGTCAATCGACACTACAGATAGGCTTTTCGCAGAATAAAAGCACCATTTGTTGTGAAAAATTGAAAAAACCACTTGCAATTCTTCTACGGAATTGTTACAATAACCATAATCGGTAATTTAACTACCTATATTAAAGGAGGAAATTTTCCAATGGCAAGAGAAAAGTTTAACAGAACTAAACCGCATGTAAACATCGGTACTATCGGCCACGTTGACCATGGTAAGACCACTCTGACCGCAGCTATCACCAAGGTTCTGAACTTTGGCGGCGACGCTGATTTCGTTGATTACGCTAACATCGATAAGGCTCCCGAAGAGAGAGAGCGTGGTATCACAATCAACACCGCTCACGTTGAGTACGAGACCGCTAAGCGTCACTATGCTCACGTTGACTGCCCCGGACATGCTGACTATGTCAAGAACATGATCACCGGTGCTGCTCAGATGGACGGCGCTATCCTCGTTGTTTCCGCTGCAGACGGTCCTATGCCCCAGACCCGTGAGCACATCCTGCTCTCTCGTCAGGTTGGCGTTCCCTATATCGTAGTATTCATGAACAAGACTGACCAGGTTGACGACGAAGAGCTGCTCGAGCTGGTCGAGATGGAGATCCGTGATCTTCTGAACGAGTATGAGTTCCCGGGCGACGATACCCCCATCATCAAGGGTTCCGCTTATCTTGCTCTTACTTCTACTTCTACCGACCCCAACGCTCCCGAGTATCAGTGCATCCATGAGCTCATGGACGCTGTTGATGAGTTCATCCCCACTCCCGAGCGTAAGGCTGACCTGCCCTTCCTGATGCCCGTAGAGGACGTCTTCACCATCACCGGTCGCGGTACTGTTGCTACCGGTCGTGTTGAGAGAGGTCAGATCCGTACTTCTGAGGAAGTTGAGATCGTTGGTCTTACCGACGAGAAGCGCAAGGTTGTTGTTACCGGTCTTGAGATGTTCAGAAAGACTCTGGACTATGCTGAGGCAGGCGATAACGTTGGTGTTCTGCTTCGTGGTGTTCAGAGAACCGAGATCGAAAGAGGTCAGGTTCTGGCTAAGCCCGGCACCATTCATCCCCACACCAAGTTCCGCGGTCAGGTTTACGTTCTGACCAAGGACGAGGGCGGCCGTCATACTCCGTTCTTCAACAATTATCGTCCCCAGTTCTATTTCAGAACCACTGACGTTACCGGTACCATTTCTCTGCCCGAGGGCACTGAGATGTGCATGCCCGGCGATAACGTTGAGATGGATGTTGAGCTGATCACTCCTATCGCTATCGAAGTCGGTCTGCGTTTCGCTATCCGTGAGGGTGGTCGTACCGTAGGTTCCGGCGCTGTTATCGCGATCAACGAATAATTTCTGTTAAAGAATTATAAATTGATGTACAAGCTCCCGACGCTTCTGGTGTCGGGAGTTTTTTATTCGTAATTAATCATTTTTGTAATAAGATCGTATTATACTTGCATTTTTCCCCGTTTCATAGTACAATCAAGTGTGTAAAAACAGCAACAGAAAGAACGGAGGTTATTATGTTGAATAACGAAGATTTTGATAACAAAGAGTATGAGGTGGAGATCATCACCTTAGAGGACGACCTCGGTCATGAGCAGGATTTTGAGTTTCTTGATGTCGTCGAGTATAACAACGACGAGTACATCATCCTGCTGCCCGTCGAGGGTGAGGAAGAGGAGCAGAACGAAGTGATGATCCTCAAGATCGAGTCCATTGACGACGAGACCGAGAATTACGTCGGCATCGACGATGAAGAGACCCTGCAGAAGGTGTTCGATATCTTCAAAAAGCGTTACGAGGATCAATTCGATTTTGAGGAATGAGTGAGTTACCGCAGAGGAAACATCCTCGATTAAAGCGGTTCGATTACAGCCTCAATGCAAGATATTTTATCACGATCTGTACATATCAAAAGAAGCACCTGTTGTGTAAGATCAGGGTAGGGCGGGGGCTTGCTCCCGCCGAAACGATTTTGTCAGATGCAGGTAAAATCATTGAGCAAAACCTGTTGGATTTGTCGAATCGTTTTTCATATTTAACGGTTGAACATTATGTGATTATGCCTAATCATATTCACGCAATCTTGACATTAAACGCTCCGGCGGGAGCAAGCCCCCGCCCTACGATCATGGATATCGTCTGTGCGTTTAAATCGCTGTCAACACGTGATTGTAAACGATTGGGAAACATCCAAAAGCTGTGGCAAACGTCTTTTTACGACCATATCATCCGTAACGAAGACGATTATCGCAACACGTGGATTCATACTAATTTTCAATAAAAACTCGACATTCTTATCGGTCTGATTTCCGCAATACTTCGTTGAACTCCTTGCCATACGTCAGTATGCCTGCGTCGTTCGCCTCGTCTTGCGAAAATCATCCTCGATAATAATTTGTCTACTTTTTATTGAATATTAGTATTACATCAGCAACAACCCCGCTCATTGGGCGGAGGATCCATATTATTACATTTAAGGTTTAGAGGAGGAAAATATGTCTATATTCAAGCGTATATTACCCATGATCATCCTGTGTATTCTCGAAGCGGTCGCAGGTATTCTGATCCTGACCAACGGAGAAACATTTTTCAGTGTGCTTTTCCTGATCATCGGCATTTTCCTGCTGGTAGTCGGTCTGATCACCTTGATCAAAAGTCTTCTCGGCGGCAGAAACGGCGGTTCCATCCCGATGTTCCCGATGATCGCTTCTCTGTTCATGCTCGGATTCGGCGCGTTCTTTACCGCGGCTTCCGGCGCTGTGATCCAGTTCATGGTCGCGTTCACGCTGGTTGCCGGCTGCTTCATGCTGGTCAACGGTATCTTCAAGCTGATCCAAGCCTTTTCACTGCGCGGTGAAGGCATTCCCATCGGTTTCCTGATCTTCGACGCAATCCTTACCATCCTGCTCGGTATCGTCATGGCGTTCTATCCGTTCGGCGCGACTGTGGCGAAGTGGGTTATCATCGGCGTTATGATGATTGTATCCGCGGTTATCGACCTGATCTCCATGATCGTGATGGCTGTCAAGCTGAAGAACACGACCGTCACTGTTGTTGAGGTCAGAACTACGGCTGCCGATAAGGGCGCAAAAGAAACCGTTGCCGCTGAGGGCAAGGAAGTTCAGACCGAGAATATCGAAGCTCCGGCTGCAGATACTCAAGGCGAATCTAAATAATATAAGTTGTTGCATAAGGAACAGCGCTGTAGTGATGAGCTACAGCGCTGTTTTTGCGTGTTGAACGCCGTACCCTACGGAAGGATAGATTTGCTACACTTTGAGGTGGTTTGATCGGAAGCGTTTCAGAGAATCAGTAGGGGAGGGGCTTGCTCCTCCCGCGGCAG
>CACWXE010000019.1 GCA_902764715.1 uncultured Ruminococcus sp.
TTCTGAGTGGCGCAACTTGTCCGTGACGGTGGTGCTATTTCTCCGTTACAGTGGTGCTGAAACTCCGTGCAAGCGGTGCTGAATGAGCGTGATTTACACCGAAGCGGACATTTGCCTGAGACGGTGATGTACCCTTTGCTTTTGAGCTCCCTGTTCAGGGACTGGACGATTTGGTACGCCTTGCTGCGGCTGACGCCGACGACTTGCTGTACCTCTTCTGCTGTGATGAATTGTGCCTTCATTTCCTTTTCTCCTTTTTATGTATTCTGTACTAAAAATACGGATAGTGTGGGCCTATCCACGAAAAATGTATTTTTAATACAGTTTATATTATACGCACAAATTATTCGTTTGTCAACTGTTGCTCCAAAGAATCGTTCGACAAAAATGTACTTGAAATGCGCTTTTATTTATGTTATGATAGTATCGAGGTGAACAGATAATGGATAATTGGGATAATACAGCAATCGGAACAAGGATCAAAAACCTTAGGAAGAATAAGGGCTATACGCAGCAGGAGCTTGCCGACATCATCGGCAAATCTTTGCGGACGCTCCAAAAGTATGAGACAGGGGAAATAGAAGTGTCGATCGCAGTCGTCAATCAGCTGGCAAAGGAGCTCGACACGACGCCGACGTTTATCCTCGGTTATGATACAGAGATCGAGCCGATCCGTACCCTTGCCGATGTGATGAACTATCTGTTTCATATCGAGCAGGTCGAAGAACTGGAATTCAGCATCGACGTCAAGCGACCGCCGCGTAACAGTGAGTGGACTTGCGCGTTGACCTTCAAAGGAAAGAACGTGAATGCCGAGTTAAATCAAGATATGTGTTTATTCTTAGAGGATTGGGAAAGCCAGCGTGATTCACTCCGTACTTACGATAGCACACAATCCGATTACCGCGAGTGGAAGGAAAGAACGCTCGCGTACTACTCTCCTACTGAGGTAAAACAAAAAGAGACAGAGGATCTTAGCGAAGAGGAAAGACGGCAGAAGCGAATTGAGTATTTGAACAGCATAAAGCCGGAATAACAATCAAATAGGGTAATAAGGAAATCAGGGTCTGAGATAACATTTGAAAGGAGCAATTATGTCAGTAACCAAAGACGGCAATACAGGCCGTTGGATGTCTCAGATTCGAGTAAAGGATTGGACGGGTAAAACCATCCATAAAAAGAAAAGAGGCTTCTCGACCAAACGCGAAGCCTTACAATGGGAGCAGGAATTTGTCAGCCAAGCGACGTCCAGCTTGGGCATGACGTTCCGGGATTTTATCGAGTTATACTTCAAGGATATGGAGCAGCGCTTGAAAGCTACGACGCTTGCCAACAAAAAGTTTTTGGTGGATTTAAAGGTAACGCCGTTCTTCGGCAAGATGCAGCTCAACGATATCAAGCCTACGGATATTCGCCGCTGGCAGAACGAGTTAACCGGCTATCGCAACAAAGACGGTGAGCCATATTCCGAAACCTATCTGAAAACCATCAATAATCAAGTGACGGCTATCTTCAATTATGCTGTCAAGTATTATGGGTTGCAAGAGAACCCTTGCCACAAAGCAGGCGGTATGGGTAAGAAGCACGCCGACGAGATGATGTTCTGGACGAAGGATGAATTCTTGAAATTCATCGAGGCGATAAAGGATCACCCCACCAGTTACGCCGCCTATATGACGATGTATTACACCGGAGTGCGTGAGGGAGAGCTGTTGGCGCTGACGCTATCGGACATTGATTTTGAGAACAGCACCATCCGGATCAACAAGAGCTATCAGCGGTTGAATGGCGAGGACTTGATCACTTCGCCGAAAACGCCGAAGAGCAAACGGATCATCACCATTCCCGAGAGCTTGAAGAATTGCTTAAAGGAATACACCTCTAAGCTATACAATCTTCAGCCGGATGACCGCATCTTTCCACACACAAAGTATTTCCTCGCACATGAGATGGAATACGGCTGCAAGAAGTCAGGTGTAAAGAAGATAAGGATCCATGATCTTCGTCACAGCCATGCGGCGGCGTTGATCGAGATGAACGTTGCGCCGAAGCTTCTGCAGGAGCGGTTAGGTCATGAGCGTATCCAGACGACGCTCGATACCTATGGTCACCTGTATCCGAATAAGCAAGCGGAAGTAGCCAAGCAGCTTGATGAATTCATGTCAAATAGCTGATGGCTACAAAAAATCACTCTCATGTAGCCATTTTGTAGCCAACGAAAAAGAAAAGTCCCGAAGGACGGCTTAAATAAGCCATTCTTCGGGATCAATAGCATTTATTGGATTATTCCCACTCGATTGTCGCGCAGGGCTTGGGCGTGAGGTCAAAGAGGACGCGGTTGACGTTTGCTACCTCGTTGGTGATGCGCTGTGTGATGTGCTGCAGCAGCTTAAAGGGCACATCCTCGACGGTGGCGGTCATAGCGTCCTTGGTGTTGACGGCGCGCAGGATGACGGGCCAGCCTTCGGTGCGCTTACCCTCGGTCACGCCGACAGATTTGAAATCCGGGATAGCGGTGAAATACTGCCATACCTTGCCCTCAAGACCGTTCTTCGCGAACTCCTCACGCAGGATCGCGTCGGATTCGCGGACAGCCTCCAGACGGTCGCGGGTGATCGCGCCCAGGCAGCGAACGCCCAGTCCGGGACCGGGGAAGGGCTGACGGAAGACCATGTTATCGGGCAGACCCAGTGCCTTGCCGACAACGCGTACTTCATCCTTGAACAGCAGCTTGACGGGCTCTACCAGCTCAAACTGCAGATCCTCGGGCAGACCGCCGACGTTGTGGTGCGCCTTGACGCCGTCAGACTCGAGGATGTCGGGGTAGATGGTACCCTGAGCGAGGAACTCGATGCCGTCGAGCTTCTCAGCCTCCTCGGCAAAAACATCGATGAACTCTTTGCCGATGATCTTGCGCTTTTTCTCGGGCTCGGGAACATTCGCGAGCTTATCGAGGAAGCGGTCAACAGCGTCAACATAGATCAGGTTCGCGTCCATCTGGTTGCGGAACACCTCGATGACCTGCTCGGGCTCTCCCTTGCGGAGCAGTCCGTGGTTAACGTGAACGCATACGAGCTGCTTGCCGATCGCCTTGATCAGCAGCGCCGCGACAACGGAGCTGTCTACGCCGCCGGAGAGCGCGAGAAGCACCTTTTTGTCGCCAATCTGAGAACGAAGCTCCTTGATCTGCTCATCGATGAAAGCCTGAGCAAGCTCAGGGGTGGTGATTCTTTCCATGGTTTCGGGTCTTACATTTCCTTGCATATTATCCTCCCAAATACGATATATAGTATCTAATGGCTAAATTATAGCAAAATGCAGTGCTGTCGTCAATATTTGATGTATGAAAAATCGGCGTGAAATTGGCAATAAATGTAGTAAATTTACTTGAATAACGCTAATTCCCATCCCAAAGGAACTTGGAAAGATCCACTCTGCCGTCGATGAACTCCACGCCCTCATTTTGCAGGAGGGTGATCTGTTCATTCACGCCGCCGAAGGCGAAGGCGGGGGACGGCTCGCCGTAGCGGTTGACCACGCGGAAGCACGGGATATGCTCTGGGTCAGGATTCACGTGCAGGGCGTAGCCGACGACACGGCTCCAATGGGGATTGCCCGCGAGCATCGCGATCTGTCCGTAGGTCGCGACCTTGCCGTAAGGGATACGCCTGACGACGTCATAGATCAGTTCAAAAGAGTTTTTCATCATCATGCTTCTTTCTTGGCTGTTGTGATGTTTTGCGCCATATAAAGAAATCAAGCCCATAGCGATATTACGGCTATGGGCTGTGTCATTTATTCCGCTTTCATCTCGGTCAGCAGACCGTCGAGCAGCTTGGTGAAGTTGGCGGAAGAATTGTCGGACGCCTTCTTCACCTCTTCGTGAGAGAGCTTTGCCTGCATGCCTGCCGCCAGGTTGGTGATACAGCTGACGGTGCAGACGCGCATACCCATGTGCTTGGCGGCGATCGCCTCGACCACCGTGCTCATGCCGACGGTGTCGGCGCCCATGTTGCGATAGGCTTTGATCTCGGTGGGCGTTTCATACTGCGGGCCGGTCGTCTGGATCATCACGCCTCTGTGGATGGTGATGTTCTCCTTTTCGGCGACGGCTTCGACGATCGAGATCATGTCCTCGTCATAGATATGGCTCATATCGACAAAGCGCTCGCCCAGCTCCTCTATGTTCTCGCCGAGCAGCGGTGAGGGGACAAGGCTCGAGATATGGTCGATGTTCGTGACAAAATCGCCGATCGCGTAATCTTCATTAATCGCGCCGACCGCATTCGTCAAAATCACCGTCTTTGCGCCTAAAAGATGGAGCACGCGCAGCGGCAATACGACCTCGGGCATACTGTAGCCCTCATAATAATGGACTCTGCCGTTCATGATGACGACCTTTTTGCCCTTGATCTCACAAAAGATCAGGGTGCCGTCGTGACCCGGTACGGTCGATACGGGGAAACCGTCGATCTCGCTGTAGGGGATCTCCTTGACGACCTTGACGCTGTCCGCGTAGTTGCCGAGTCCGCTGCCCAGTACCAGCGCGATATCGGGGACAAAATCGGTTTTTGCTTTGATTTGCGATACACAGCTTTGCAGCGTTTTGTAATACGCCTTTGCGTCAAAAGCCTCTTTGGAAACAGCGCTCACATCCGATTGATCCGGGGTAGCGGTGGTCGGTTCAGCTTTTGAACAGGCGGTCAGCGCAAAGAGGAACAGTAGGGTCAAAACCAGTGCGATTGCTTTTTTCATAAGGATAACCCCTTAAATATTGATCTCTGCGTTCTCGCGGTCGATGTCGGTGATCAGCGGGCGGGTCTTGTCGACGATCGCCTGCACCTGATCGGGACATCTGCCGATATAGGCGCTCGGGTTGAGCACATCGGTCATCTCGCTTTCTGTCAGCGGGAAGTTCTCGTCATCGGCGAGCATACTCAGCAGATTGCAGGATTCGCCCTTATCCATGCCGGCGATCGCCTCCATGGAACAGCGGCGGATGATCTCATGCAGCTCCTGACGGTTGCCGCCGCGCTTGACGCCTTCCATCATCAGGTTCTCGGTCGCGATGAAAGGCAGATAGGTCATGACGGTCTTGTTGATGACGTCGGTGTTGACAAAGATATCCGCGGTGACCTTCTGCACGATACGCAGTACCGCGTCAGCGCACAAAAAGCCCTCGGGGATGGATACACGGCGGTTGGCGCTGTCGTCGAGGGTGCGCTCCATCCACTGGACAGATACGGTCATCGGCGCGTTCAGCGCGTCAGCCATGAGGTAACGTGACAGCGAGCATACGCGCTCACACATCATCGGATTGCGCTTGTAGGGCATCGCGGAAGAGCCGACCTGCGTTTTCGCGAACGGCTCAAAGAGCTGACGGTCGTGCTGTAACAGGCGCATGTCGGTGGCGAATTTGTGCGCGGACTGCGCGATGGAGGACAGCGCGTTGAGGATGCGCGAATCGAGCTTGCGCGGATAGGTCTGACCCTGTACGTCAAAGATCTCGTCAAAGCCGAACGCGTCGGCGATCTTGCGGTTGAGGGCGTTGATCTTGTCGCCGTCGCCGTCAAAGAGCTCCACAAAGCTCGCCTCAGAGCCGGTCGTGCCGCGGCATCCGAGGAACTTGACGTTTTTCAACGCGAAGTCGATTTCGTCGAGATCGGACACGAAGTCCTGCAGCCATAATGACGCGCGCTTGCCGACGGTGACCAGCTGCGCGGGCTGATAATGGGTATAGCCGAGGGTCGGCATATCCTTGTATTTTTCGCAGAAATCGCACAGGTTCGCGATGACCTTCAACAGCTCGCCGCGGATGTAGAGCAGCGCGTCGCGATAAAGCACGAGGTCGGCATTATCGGTGACATAGCACGAGGTCGCGCCGAGGTGGATGACGCCTGCCGCGGAAGGCGCCACCTTGCCGTAGGCGTGGATATGCGCCATAACGTCATGGCGAAATTCCTTTTCTTTCTCGGCGGCATAGTCAAAGTCGACGTCGGTGATGTGCGCCTCGAGGTCGGCGACCTGTGCGTCAGTGATGGGCAGACCCAGTTCACTCTCCGCTCTCGCCAGCTCCACCCAGAGTCTGCGCCAGGTCTCGATGCGCGTCTGAGCGGAGAAAAGTGATTTCATATAGTCGGACGCGTAACGCGCCGAAAACGGACTTTCGTAGTTGTTTGTCATAGTGATGCTCCTTTTAGTGATCAGTGATTAGTGGTCAGTGATCAGAAATAGCAGATAGATTAGTGGAAAGCTTTGTTAGTATTTTACTGATTTCTTCAGAAAGCGTAAAGGCGTGATGGATCTGTTTTTCGGTAAAATACCCTAATCGTATACATATTAATAATTGTGTTTGCAATTCAGCGTTTGAGCCTTTAGCAATAGAAAGAAAATTAATAAACTCTTTTGTAGATTTTCGTTGTTGACCTTCTGCGATGTTGGATGGGATTGAAACAGCCGCTCGACGCATTTGACTTGACAAGTTATAGTTTTCTTCTCGGGGGAGAAGATTTGTTAATTGATAGACCTCTATTACAAGATCCATTGCTTTTTGCCAAACAAGCAAATCTCGATAATTTTTGATATACATACATGTTGTCCTAATACAATAGCGCTATTTAATTTTTCTGATCACTGATCACTGACCACTGATCACTTCCAACATTTACCTAATAATAATACTATCTCTCTCGGGACCGACGGAAACGTACTTGATATAGCAGCCGATCTTTTCTTCGATATACAGCACATAGTCCTGTGCTGCTTTCGGCAGATCCTCAAAGCGTCTGACGCCGCTGATATCCGTGCCCCAGCCGGGCAGATACTCGGTGACGGGCTCCGCCTTAGCCAGCAGAGAGGGGAAGGGGAAATGGTCGGTCTTACTGCCGTTCACGATATATTTGGTGCATACGGGGATCTGATCCATGTAGCTGAGCACATCGAGCTTGGTCAGCGCGATCGCGGTAGCGCCCTGCACCTTTACGCCGTAGCGGGTCGCGACAACGTCAAAGGAGCCGACCCTGCGGGGTCTGCCGGTCTTGGCGCCGTATTCACCGCCGGCCTCACGGAGCTTGTCGGCTTCTTCGCCGAACCACTCGGTGGTGAAGGGGCCTTCGCCGACGCAGGTGGAGTACGCCTTGACGACGCCGATGATCTCATCGAGCTTTAAATGAGGCGCACCCGCGCCGATGGGCGCGTAAGCGGCGATGGTGGAGGATGAGGTGGTGTAGGGATGGATGCCGTAGTCGATATCTCTCAGCGATCCGAGCTGCGCCTCGAACATGATGTTCTTATCCTGTGTCTCACAGCGGTCATAAAAGCTGTCGAGGTCGCCGATGAACGGCATGAGCGGGATACAGCAGCGCTCGTACCACTCCTTGAGCTTCTCGCGGGTGGTCGGTTCGGCGCCGTAGACCTTTTCGAGAGTCAGGTTCTTCCATTCCATGATACCGTCGAGGTGCTCAAAAAACGCCTTTTCGTCAAAGAGCTCGCCCGCTAAAACGGTCTTTTTCTGATATTTATCGGAGTAGAACGGTGCGATACCCTGCTTGGTGGAGCCGTACTTTTTGTCGGCGAGGCGCTGTTCCTCCAGACAATCCAGCTCCTTGTGCCACGGCAGCAGCAGTGACGCGCGCGAGCTGATCTTGAGGTTGTCAGGCGTGACCTCTACGCCCTTATCGCGCACATAGCGGATCTCGCCCAGCAGACTCTCGGGATCCACGGCAACGCCGTTGCCGATAACGGACACCACGCCCTTGCGGAATATACCCGAGGGCAGCAGGTGCAGCGCGAATTTGCCGAATTCGTTGATGACGGTGTGTCCGGCGTTGCCGCCGCCCTGATAGCGCACGACAACGTCATAGTCGGAGCTGATGAGGTCGACCATACGGCCCTTGCCCTCGTCACCCCAGTTGATGCCTACGATCGCAGTATTCATATGTACCTCCCTAGTGTTATACAGCGTCATTCCGAGGGCTCAGCCCCGTGGGAATCCCGCAAAGACTGCTCACGGTATCAATGACAGGGGGATTGCCACAGCCTACCGCGTTGCGGCACCTCCCTTGCGGGAGGCTTCGGGCTTCGCAATGACAGAATCACTTTTCCATTTTACCATCTGAATTATAGCACAAATCTCCTCAGAATAACAGACAGATATTGGAAAAATGAGTGAATTTCGGCTATATCACATAAGAATGGGATTTGCGAATAATAATTTATATCAAAAATATTCTAAAAAACTAAGAAAAAACAGTTGTAATTTTCAAAGTTTTATGGCATAATGTAATCGCACCAATATACTTTATAGGAGGTAATTATCATGTTTAAAAAAATCTTATCAGCTCTGTTGGCTGTAATGATGCTCGTTTCTGTTCTGTCAGTAGCGGTCGTTACTTCCGGCGCGGCTGAGGTACCTGTCGCTTCCATAGGCGATCTGGACGAGGAAACGCTTTATTTTGACAGCTCTACAACAGGCTGGGAATTTGGCGCAAAGAGTAAGGTCGCTTTCTACATCTTCGGCGGCGACTTTAACGACGATGATCACAAAAATCTTCCGTGGGGCTCAAAGAAGGCCCTTGGTACTGCTGTAGCCGGCATGGACGGCGTCATTTCCTTCAAGCCTGCTGCAAAGGGTATTGTTCTCAATGAGGGCGTTCAGTACAAAATCATTTTCGGTTTTTCTACCGGCGGAACTGGCGCTATCGACGGCGGACAGACCTATGACCTGTTCTTCACCACTGATTGCTTAGGTAAAGTTGCTTACTGTGACGGCACCGAGTACGAGAACCCCGTAGACAGCTCCAAGAAGGCGCTGGCTGCCTATTGGAAAGATATGGACTCTTCTGAGTACGGTCCCGTACTGGCAATCTCCTCCATCGGTAACGTTGTCGGTACTTGCCCTGAAAAAGGCAAGACCCCTTATGATATTTTTGTAGAATTCTTTACGGAAGAAAAGGATGATTTCCAGAATAAGACCGGTTATCAGAATGCGCATAAGTATAAATGCGAGATCGATCCTACTTCTCTCGGCTACAAGACCGAGCAGCAGCTGATCGATGATATCGGCGCAGGCTTAGGTCTGACCAAGGATGACGTTAAGACTGCTCTGGAAGATGAAGAAGTATTGGCTAAGCTGGAAGAGCTGGGTTGCTCCTGGAGCTATGACGATTCTACCCTGCCCGCAGGTCAGTCCGGTCATACTCATACTCCCGGCGAGCCCGTGATCGAGAACGATCATGATTCTACCTGCACCGTACAAGGCTCTTATGACGAGGTCATCTACTGCACCGAGTGCAAAGAAGAGATCTCCCGCGAGACCAAGTATCATGATCTTGCTCCGCATACCGCAGGTGATCCCACGATCGAGAACGATCATGCTTCTACCTGCACCGTACAGGGCTCCTATGACGAGGTCACCTACTGCACCGTGTGTAAAGGTGAGATCTCCCGCGAGACCAAATATCATGATCTTGCACCGCATACTGCCGGCGATCCCACGATCGAGAACGATCATGCTTCTACCTGCACCGTACAGGGCGCTTATGACGAGGTCACCTACTGCACCGTGTGTAAAGGTGAGATCTCCCGCGAAACCAAGTATCATGACCTTGCTCCGCATACTGCCGGCGAGCCCGTACAGGATATGATGGCAGGCTATCCTGCTACCTGCACCGAGGACGGCTTGAAGGTTATGGTCACTCGTTGTACCGAGTGCGGTGAAGAGCTCGACCGTCAGGATGTCACCATCAAGGCTGAGGGTCACAAGCTCAACTTTGTTCCCGAGGTTCCCGCTACCGCTACCAAGGACGGCGTGAAGGCTCACTACGCTTGTGAGAACTGCGACAAGCTCTTTGCTGACGCAGACGGCACTCAGGAAGTTACCGCTGAATCCCTCGTCATCCCCGCTCAGTTCGTTCGCGGCGATGTCAACAACGACGGCACTTTCGATGCAAACGACGTTACCACTCTCCAGCGCGTTCTGGTTGAGCTTGATGTTCCGGTTTATAACGAAGTAGTTGCCGACGTTACCGGTGACGGCGTAATCGACGCTCGTGACGTTACTTTGATGCAGCGCGTAATCGTTAAAATGACCACTTGGGAAGCTTGGGATGCTAAGCATCAGCCGACCTGATCATTGACGACCATTTTGAATTGAATCAAACGATCCCCGAGGAGCGATCCCCGGGGATTTTTTGTTGGGATTATGGAAACCGATAGCGGTCATCTGACACGCGTGTCGGGCATGCGTGTCAGACACGTGTATCAAGATTCGCGAAGCGGTGGACGTATCTGTATCGAGAACATCAATTGGTATGATATAATTATACCATGCGGGTCGTCGAGGGCGCCGACCCCTACATTACGCATATCTCCATAACCGACATTGCATCTTGTCCAACGCCCTGCCGCGGGAGCAGCAAGCCGCTCCCCTACATAATCACTGCAACGCTTACTGTAGGGGAGGGGTGCTCTCCGTTGGGGAGACGTCACGAAGTGACAGTGGGAGATTCCCCTGATAGGGGAAATGTCCGCGAAGCGGACAAAAGGGTTGCCGTTCTCGCTTAGAGAAAGGCGTCTCCGCCGAGGAATGCTCCTCTCGGTACGTTTCCGGTCAATGTCTACTGAGTGCGCAGCAAATCCCTTTTTTCCGTAGGGTACGGCGCTTGGGCACGCGTGTCCGACGTACCGAGAATGACGGACGTTTCTGTTATCGGGAACGGCAGATAGGAACACAACGCTTCTGCCCTGCGGATGGTCAATGACCATCCCTACGGAAATATAGATTTCCTATCTTATGTTTCTGATAAAGGAAACGTTCCTGCTATGCGGTACGTCATAAATGCCGTACCCTACATAACGGATATCTCCTAAACCGACATTGCGTTTTGACCAACGCCCTGCCGCGGGTCGTCGAGGGCGCCGACCCCTACAAAACGGAATTTTCCTTAACCGATATTGCATCTTGACCAACGGCCTGCCGCGGGAGCAGCGAGCCGCTCCCCTACAAAATCACTGCAACGCTTACTGTAGGGGAGGGGCTTGCTCCTCCCGGTACGTTTCCTAACAATACCACCCAAAGCGAAGCAAATATCGGCTTCTGTGGGGTCGGTCATTGGTCGTGTGTGACAAAAAAATAAGGCGGATGATTTCATCCGCCTTATCGTTGTGTTCAATTGAATTACTCGGCAAAGCCGGTCTCGATCAGCTCAACCAGACCTTCAACCGCATCGGTCTCGTCAGGACCGTCCGCAAAAATCTTTACGGTAGTGCCGCCGATGATACCAAGGGAAAGAACGCCGAGGAGCGACTTGGCGTTAACTTTTCTCTCGTCCTTCTCTACCCAGATAGAAGACTTGTACTCGTTAGCCTTCTGGATGAAGAAAGTAGCGGGACGGGCATGTAAGCCTGCCTTGTTCTGAACTAATACTTCCTTAACGTACATAATGATACCCTCTTTTTTCTCGAAAATAATACAGTAATTTTGGTTGCTTCCTTATTATATCCTCGATTATGCGGCAGGTCAACAGTCGAAAATCATTTTTGTTTCGATATCTAACAGTCGAAAACATGAGTTCTTTTTTATTGTGCAAAATAACCAAGGTGTTGATAAGTATTTGTTGCAATCCACAATAGGAAAAGTGGAATCATGGCAAAAAAGGGGAATTCACCGCGATTTGTCGCCGTTTGCTTCTTTGATGATCTGTTCGGCGAGTTGTCGCTCTTTGTCGCTCAGATCAGCGTGTTCGATCATATCCGGCCGCTTTCTGGCGGTCTCGATAACGCTCTGTTCTCTGCGCCATTTTTTGATATTTTCATGGTGGCCGCTGAACAGCACGGGCGGGATCTCCTCGCCGCGCCAGTTTTGCGGCTTAGTGTACTGCGGGTATTCGAGCAGACCGTCATAATGGCTCTCCAGCTCAAAGCACTCGTCGTCGCTGAGCACGCCCGGCTGCAATCGCGCGAGTGAATCCGTCAGCACCAGCGCCGGCAGCTCACCGCCGGTCAGCACATAGTCGCCGATGGAGATCTCTTCATCGACATAGCGATCCAAAACGCGCTGATCCACGCCCTCGTAGTGACCGCACAGCAAGCAGATGTTGTCGTGTTCCGACAGCTGTTTGAGCTTTTTCTGGGTAAGAGTTTTTCCCTTGGGGGAAAGATAGATCAAATGCGGCGCGCCGCCTGTCTGCTCACAGATGCTCTCATAGCACAGCGCGATCGGTTCCGCCAGCATCAGCATCCCCATGCCGCCGCCGTAGGTGGTATCGTCGACGCGTTTGTGCTTGTCAAAGGCGTAGTCGCGGAGCTGATGGCACAGGATCTCGACCGCGCCCTTTTTGCGCGCCCTGCCGATGATGCTCTCACTCAGCACCGCCTCGCACATCTCGGGGAAGAGGGTGATGATGTCAATCCTCATCGTCGAACAGTCCTTTCATCGGATGGATGTATACCGTGCCTTGGTTGAAATCGAAGCGGTCGAGGATATCGGGGATGACGGGGATGTAATAGAGCTTGCCGTCCTCCGCCTTCATCTCATAGACGTCGTTGGAGCCGGTTTTGAGCACATCCTTGACAACGCCGTATACCGTGCCGTTGTCCGCGTCGGTGACCCTGAGCCCGATGATGTCCTGCACAAAGTGCTCGCCCTCGTCGAGCTTGACGTCATTGCGGTCGATGTAGAGGATCTTTCCGCGGAGCTTGTCGGCTTCTTCGATGGAGCCGACGCCCTTAGCCGTCATCAGGGCGATATTCTTGTGCGGACGACAGCTCACTGCGATCGCCGTCTTGCCCTCGTCCAGATAGAGCGTTTTGAATTTTTTGAGAAAGTCGGGAGAATTCGCCCAGCACTCCACCCGCATCTCTCCGCGGATGCCGTGGGTGCCGACGATCTTGCCGACCTCGAGATATTGTTTTTGCATAGGATGACTTCCTTTATCGATTGTCATTACGAGAGCAGCCAACGGCTGACTCAACCATATTATAGCGGTAATCACACGTGTTTTCAACATTTATTTGTTTTTGCCTTGCAAAGTGAAGAAGGGAACTTTATAATGGAAGCGTAGAGAATCGATGAATGGAGAGAATAGCATGAAGGCATTAAAAAGAATCGGAAAGCTGTTGAATCGTACCGGAGCGATCAAGTTCTTTTTCGCGTATCTGATCATCTTATTGATCAGCGGCTTTATCCTGTCGTTGATCGAACCGCAGGTACATGGGATCTTTGAGGGCTTTTACTTTACCTTTGTCGCGTCGACGACCATCGGCTTCGGCGATATCGTACCCGTCACGATACTCGGCAGGATCATCACCATCATCGTTACGCTGTTCGGCGTGCTGACCGTCGCGATGGTGCCCGGCGTGGTGGTCGCGTACTATACGGAATACCTGAAGATCAAAGAAAAAGAAACGGTATCGACCTTTTTGGAGAAGCTGGAGCGTTTGCCGGAGCTGAGCAAAGAGGAGCTCACGGAGCTGTCCGAGAGAGTGAAGAAGTTCAACGCAAAGAAATAGGGAACATTTTTCAGAAACCGATATAAAGTACAAAGCGCACCCGGTTGGGTGCGCTTTTGTGCTATGGAATGTGTGGAATTAGTCGATTTCTACCATAACCTTCTCGTCCTTGCGGATCGCGGCGGAACGTGCTACAGTGCGGATCGCCTTCGCGATTCTGCCCTGCTTACCGATGATTCTGCCCATATCGCCCTCTGCAACATGGATGTGGTACACGATGGTACCCTCTTCGTTAGGTTCATCAACGGTCACGGAAACCGCTTCGGGGTCTTCAACCAAACCCTTAGCAATCGTAAGAAGTAAGTCTTTCATCATTATGGTCCTTTCGCAAATACAATTAGAAATACTATTACTGTAAGTATTCTGTTATGAAATACTTAGATAATAATGCCTGTGTTCTTCAATAATGCCTTTACGGTATCGGTCGGCTGTGCGCCCTTGGCGATCCATTCCTTAACCTTATCGGCGTCTACGTTAACCTCAGAGGGCTCGGCGGTGGGTTTGTAGGTACCGATTTCCTCGATGAAGCGGCCGTCGCGGGGATAACGCGAGTCAGCTACAACAATACGATAGAACGGATTCTTTTTCGCACCCATTCTCTTGAGTCTGATTTTTACCATGGTCTTACCTCCTGTCTGTATAGAATACTATATCTAATTTACAATCGGAAATCGTAAATTATCTGAACGGATTGCTCCGTGATCAGCGGTTATTAGTGTTCAGTGGTCAGTGATTAGTGTTCAGTGATTAGTGTTCAGTGATTAGTGTTCAGTGATTAGTGTTCAGTGGTTAGTGTTCAGTGGTTCAGTGGTTAGTGTTCAGTGGTTAGTGGTCAGTGTTCACTAACTTACATTCCGGGGAAGCCGCCGCCCATCGGAGGCATGCCGCCGTTCGAGTTGAGCATTTTTCTGAGCTGTCTGCCCTTCTTGCCCTTGGATGTGAACTGACGCATCATCTTCTGGGTCTGTTCGAGCTGTTTGATCAGTCGGTTGACTTCCTCCACCGGTCTGCCGCTGCCCGCGGCGATCCTGCGCTTGCGGGAGGGGTTGAGCAGTCCGGGGTGCTCTCTTTCGGCGGGGGTCATCGACAGGATGATCGCCCTGTTCCAGTCGAGCACACGCTCGTTGATATCCATATCATCGACCTTGTTGCCGACGCCCGGGAGCTTGCTGAGGATACCCTTGATGGGTCCCATGTTGCGCACCTGATCGAGCTGATCGAGCATGTCGTTGAAATCCATTTTGTTTTTGAGCATCTTGCGGGCGAGCTCTTCCGCCTTTTCCTGATCGAGCTTTTGCTCCGCTTCTTCGATCAGCGTGAGCACATCGCCCATGCCCAGTATGCGGGACGCCATACGGTCGGGGTGGAACATCTCGAGATCCTCGAGCTTCTCGCCCGTACCGGAGAACTTGATCGGCTTGCCGGTGACCGCCTTGACGGACAGCGCGGCGCCGCCTCGGGTATCGCCGTCGAGCTTGGTCAGGATGACGCCGGTGATATCCAGCAGGTCGTTGAAGGTCTTGGCGACGTTGACAGCGTCCTGACCGGTCATCGCGTCGATGGTCAGCAGGATCTCGTTGGGGCTGACCGCCGCCTTGATGTCCTGCAGCTCCTTCATGAGCGCTTCGTCGATATGCAGACGGCCGGCGGTATCGAGGATCACGATATCGTTGCCGTAGTCCCTGGCGTGTTTGATCGCTTCTTTGGCGATGGTGACGGGATTTTCGGTGCCCATCTCAAAGACCGGCACCTCCGCCTTCGCGCCGACGACCTTGAGCTGTTCGATCGCCGCGGGTCGATAAATATCGCAGGCGACCAGCATGGGTCGGTGATTCTGTTCTTTGAGGTATTTGCCAAGCTTGGCGGCGTGGGTGGTTTTACCGGCGCCCTGTAAGCCGCACAGCATGATGACGGTCGGAGGCTTGGAGGCGAACTCCAGACGCGCGTCCTCAGTGCCCATCAGGTTGACGAGCTCTTCGTTGACGATTTTGATGACCATCTGGGCGGGAGTCAGGCTCTCCATGACGTCGGCGCCGATGGCGCGCTCGGTGACGGTGTTGGTGAAGCCCTTGGCGACCTTGAAGTTAACGTCGGCTTCGAGCAGCGCAAGACGCACCTCGCGCATCGCTTCCTTGACGTCGGCTTCTGTCAGCTTGCCCTTGCTTTTGAGCTTTTTGAACGCGTTATTCAGTTTATCGGATAAGCTTTCAAATGCCATATCGGTCATCTCCTTTCGGGCTGAGCATCAATCGCTGTTCAGCTGCAATAACGCTTCTATCTGGTCGAGCAGCGGTGTGATATCGCCGCCCTCGGTGTGTTTGATTTTGTCGATCAGTCCGCGGATGGCGTCGTCGCGCTCAAGGCGCTGATGATAATCCCTCAGCAGTCCGAGCTTTTGCTCATAATCACGCAGCTTTCGCTCGGCGCGGCCTAAGGAATCGCGTACTCCCTGGCGGCTGATATGCAGGATCTCGGCGACCTCGGACAGGGACAGATCTTCATTGACATACAATTCAACGACCCGACGCTGGGAATCGTTGAGCAGCTCCGCGTAAAAATCGTAGAGCAGTGAGATATCCGGCTTACTGTTCATGATCGGCGCTTCATCCTTCCTGTAAAGCAAAGAACTTTACACCTCGGCTATTATAGCATCGTGTTATGGGATTGTCAAGTGTTTTTCCAATAAAAAAGCCCGCGCAGCAGATCTAAGATGGAAGAATGATATTGAGTAAGGCTGTGACAAAATAGGAGTTTCTCCCTTCGGTCGATCAATTTATTCAATTCCTCAGTCGCCTACAGGCGACAGCTCCTTTTACCAAAAGGAGCCTTGGAAAACGGCAGCGCAGAAATTAATTGATTCTATTTTGGACAAACAAATAGCCCGCGTAGCAGCGGGCCTAATGAGAATTTATTTTGTCTTTTGATCCTCGGACGCGGGTTCTGTCGATTTCTCAGGCAGCGTCACGCTGATCAGGTCGGTGGAGTCGATGGTCTCCCAGTTGTCGGCGTCCTTGATCGTGAAGGATACCTTGATGCTGTCGATCTCTTCGATATCGTGCTCTTTCAGATCGAGTTTATAGATGGTGACGACGTCTACGGCGCGTTTATCAGGCAGGATCGTGCTGTTCATCGCCGAGGTCATATCATAACCGTTCACGACGACGTCCTTTGCTCTGATCGCGATCTTCTGATCGGTGCCGTTGAACATGTAGACGATCACCTCTTTGCCGTCGGAGTAGGCGCGATCGGTATTAACGCCCTTGAGGATGATCTTGATATCATTGTCAGCGTAGGCGACCTGACCGGTTTCGTCACATTCGGCCTCTTTCACCTGTTCGGCGGAGGTCTCGACGGTGATCAGCTCGGTCGTCGCGATGGGGTTGTAGGTTTTGGAATCAACGGATCTGAGCGCGAACTCGACCTTTTTGATCGAGGTGATACCCGCGATCGCCAGCTTGAAGTACGGCAAAGTCAAAGAGCAGTCTGTGCTCTTTGAGGGGGCGATCTTCGCGTTCAGCTCGGGGGTGATCATGTAGCCGTTGACGATTGAGTAGGGGGATTGTACCACGATCTCTTTGTCGCTCTTGTTTTCAATGGTCAGCTGCAGCTGAGGTCCGGAAACCGCTGTGTAGTCGATACCCTTGAGTGAGACGGACAGTTTTTCATCGTCATAGATCTTCTTCTGCTCCGTGACGGTAGGCTTGGTATCAAAAGCATTGATAAACTTTTTCAGATTTACTGAACCGCCGTTTTCGGTCGGGGGAACGGAATCGGGCGTTTGCTGTGCCGCTGTTTCAACCGGCTGTGCCTGTGTGGGGGTAGAAGAATCTTTCGTATTGTCACACGCGCATGCCAGCAGTGCCGCCAAAGCGCAAAGCGCAAGACATATGATTCGTTTCATTGATATGATCTCCTTATACATCGAAAAATAATGAACTTGGTTTAAAATAGACTAACGCTTATTATACTATATTTATTTCTGAAATGTCAATAATATGAACAAGAAGATCGTTGTCCACGCAAAAAATTGAGATATTTTAGCAATATTGATTGAAATTTTTTGAAAATTATGGTTGATTTTCACAGAAATTTATGCTATAATAATATAACATCTAAATTGGGTAGCTGTATGCTGTCCTGTAAGAGGCAATATGGAACAAATCATTAATATCGACCGCATGGAGCACGCCGCCGCCCTGTTCGGCAGCTTTGACTCCAACATCAAAATTATTGAGGATGAGTTCGGCGTGCGCGTCCACGCGCGTGACAGCGAGCTGAAGATCTCCGGAGAAGCCGAGGGTGTGCTCAAGGCGAGCAAGGTGATCGACAGCCTGTTGAGCCTGCTCAACCGCGGTGAACAGCTTTCGGAGCAAAACATCACCTACTGTATCTCGCTGGTCAACGACGGCAGTGAGGAGAAGATCGAAACGCTCGCGTCGGACTGTGTCTGCGTGACCGCGAAGGGCAAACCCATCAAGCCCAAGACGATGGGGCAAAAGCGCTATTGCTCCGCGATCGAGAACAATACGATCACCATCGCCGTAGGCCCTGCCGGTACCGGTAAGACCTATCTGGCGGTAGCGATGGCGGTGACCGCCTTCCGCAGTAAGGAGGTCAACCGTATCATCCTCACCAGACCCGCCGTAGAAGCGGGTGAGAAGCTGGGCTTTTTGCCGGGCGATTTGCAAAGCAAGGTCGATCCTTATCTGCGCCCGCTGTATGACGCGCTTTTCGATATGCTGGGCGCCGAGACTTATCAAAAGTACCTTGAGAGAGGGAATATCGAGGTAGCTCCTTTGGCGTATATGCGCGGCAGAACGCTGGACGACAGCTTCATCATCCTCGACGAGGCGCAGAATACCACCTCGGAGCAGATGAAGATGTTCCTCACCCGACTGGGCAACAACTCCAAGATGGTCATCACGGGCGACATCACCCAGATCGACCTGCCCTCGGGCGCAAAATCCGGCTTGAAGGAAGCGGTCAAGATCCTCAAGGGGATCAAGGGTATCGAGCGCATGACCTTCTCGGATAAAGATGTTGTGCGTCATCGTCTGGTACAGGATATCATCCGCGCGTATGAAAAGGCGCAGGAACGCGGCAGAAGCAATAAACAGTAATAGGATATATTTTATATATAGGAGAGGAAGCAAGGACGCGTTAACATAGGATAGAGTTTGGTTATGGATTTGCCGGTAATAAACCTGTGATCCTGCCCTGCTCCGTATTCCGGTGTAACATGATCTCATCGTATCGATGAGCCAGAGAGGGTAGGGATTATTATGTTTATGATGGCAATGGCAACCGACAAAGTGAAAGTGATCATTACCGACAGTCAAAAAAAGGTGCGTATTCCCACGGGGATGCGGATGCAGATCCGCCGCGCGTGTATCGCGGTACTGCGTGAAGAAAAGTTCGAGGGCGACAGCGAGGTCTCGGTAACCTTTGTGGATAATGAAGAGATCCGAAAGCTGAACAAGGAGTTTCGAAACATCGATTCCGCGACCGACGTTCTCTCGTTCCCGCTGGGCGAGAACGGCGAGTATGACGTCAACCCCGATACCGGCGCAAAGCTCCTCGGCGACGTTGTCATTTCGATGGAACGCGCACAGCAACAGGCGACCGAGTACGGTCACAGCCTTGAGCGCGAGGTGTGTTACCTCACGGTACACAGCATGCTCCATCTGCTCGGCTACGACCACATGGAGCCGCAGGAAAAAGCCGAGATGCGCATGAAGGAAGAAACCGTCATGGAGCGGATCGGACTGGAAAGAAGAATATAGATCGGATAGGGCGCACGCAATAAAGCGTGCGCCTTAAATTACGGCGGCAAAAATTCGTATAGGTTATTGACAATCCCGCCGTTTTTCGGTATAACAATGGTTGATAAAAGATAAAGGAAACAGATTATGAACAATAAACAAAGATCCGTATTCGTTACCATCGTCGGCATCCCGAATGTCGGCAAAAGCTCCATCCTGAACCGCCTCTTAGGGCACAAGATCGCGATCGTCAGCTCCAAGCCCCAGACGACCCGCACCCGTATCACGGGCGTCCTGACGGACGGCGACGATCAGCTGGTGTTCATCGACACCCCCGGACTCTTGAAGCCCCGCAACGAGCTGGGCGAATATATGGTCAAGGCGATCAACGAGAGCGTGCAGGGAGGTGACGTCGCCGTGCTGGTGGTCGAAGCCGCGGGCGGTGTTCGCAAGGGCGAGCTGAGCCTGATCGAAAAGCTCAAAAAAACCAATATGCCCGCGATCTTGGCGATCAACAAGATCGATATGCTCAAGAATAAGAAGGAAGAGCTGATGGAGGCGATCCTCGCCTACAGCGAGCTGTACAACTTCGACGCGGTCGTACCGATCTCCGCACAGACCGGCGAGGGCTTCCCGGCGCTGATGGACGAGCTGAAAAAGCACTGCGTCGAGGGCGGTCATTTCTTTGACGACGACGCGCTGACCGATCAGCCCGAGAAGGTGATCGTCTCCGAGATCATCCGCGAGAAGATCCTCAGACTGTGCGACAAGGAGATCCCCCACGGTACCGCGGTGGTGATCGAGAGTCTCAAGGAGCGCGATCACGGCGATATCATGGATATCGAGGCGACCATCTTCTGTGAGCGCGACTCCCACAAGGGCATCATCATCGGCAAAAAGGGCGCCATGCTCAAGAAGATCTCGACCTACGCGCGGCAGGATATCGAGCGCTTCTTCGGCTGCAAGGTGAATCTGCAAACATGGGTCAAGGTCAAGGAGGACTGGCGCAACCGCCGCGCCCTGTTGACGAACTTCGGCTATGATAAAAAGAGCTTTGAATGATACCTTTATTTCAACGTCTGCTCCCTCAAACGAGGGAGCTTTTGTTATATAGAAGATACTTTTCTTTTCAGATACGCACAGCGGTTATGCGGATAGCAAAGCATATTTGTAGGGTACGGCATTTATGACGTACCGAAGATCATCCGCATGATTGTAATGTCGATCCGGGAACAAAAAATGCTGTTCTCATGCGGCACGTCGACAAGCGCCGTGCCCTACAGAGAAGGGATTATCTTTCCAGCTTATGCTGTATATTCTTCCCGGTTTCGGTCGAGATTCCTCTTGATATGACCATCTATTTATGATAGAATCAATATGTAGTGGTTTCTGACGAAATCAGCGACCGTTTACGAATATTTTCCATCTACATATTTCACGCGATAATGTAGCCCCGACTCGGTATAATAACCCTATACCATTGAAAAGGGAATGATCGTGTGAAAGACGAAAAAGAAGCGTGGAGAGCGTTTACCGAAAGCGGCAGCGTGATGGATTATCTGGCGTATAAAGAGATCCAATCTCAGCACGGCGGTGAACGGCAAGAGGGTAAGGATGAAGTTCAAAACCAAGGGTCTGATCATCAAACAGCAGAATATCGGTGAACGTGACAGACTGGTATGGGTTTTGACGGAAAGTCACGGCATCCTGCGCGCTTTTGCACGCGGCGCCAAAAATATCAAAAGCCCTAAGTGCGCCGGCACGGGGCTTTTATCATATTCGGCGCTGACGATCTTTGAGGGGCGCGACAGCTACAGCATCGACGAGGCGGAGGCGCTCGAGCAGTTCATCGGGCTGCGCTCCGATATCGAGGATATGTCGCTCGCGCAGTATTTCTGCGAGTTGTGTCTGAACCTCTGTCCGACGGGACAGGAGGCAAAGGAGCAGCTGCGGCTGGCGCTCAATTCGATCTATCTTTTGGCGAACAAAAAGCGCCCCGCATTGCAGATCAAGATCTGCTTTGAGATGCGGCTGATCACCTTGTGCGGCTATATGCCTGACCTCGTGATGTGCGATATCTGCGGCGCGTATGAAGCGCCCGAAATGGTCTTTGTGCCTCATACCGGAAAGCTCTACTGCGCATCCTGCGCGGATCAGCACGCTGTTCAGGGTGTGCGCCTGCCGATCGCTTCGATCACGGCGCTCAGACATACCGTGTACGCGGATTTCGACAAGCTCTTTTCCTTTGAGCTCAAAGAAGAGCTCTTAGAACCATTGTCCCTCGCGTCGGAGCGCTATGTCGCCTACATGACGCAAAAGGACTATCCGACCTTACAATTCTATAAAGCGATGTTATAGGCTCCCTTATAAGGGTCTCAAATAGATGATGTCGGCAAAAGGCTTCTCCTCGGGGAGAAGCTGTCACCATAGGTGACTGATGAGGGGCAAACGCTTCCTTTTGAATTTGGATTCGGAGGGAATACAGTGAATCATGATATGGTTTTGAAAGTCCTGCCAAATTGAATCCGGAGAGATTTGGAAGGGAAGTCCCCTCATCCGACCTTTTCAGCTCATCAGGAGCTGAAAAGCTCACCTTCCCCCCGAGGGGAAGGCTTTATATCACTATAAGGAATGCTGAAAATGAACAGACATTTTAAAACACTGGAACTGGATAAAATTTTACATATGCTGTCGGAGGAGACCTCGATCGACGAGGCGGGTGAGCTGGCGCTTTCCGTCGAGCCGCAGTTTGACCTCGATAAGGTCGAGCGCCTTTTGACACAGACCGAGGACGCCCATATCCTGATCGGGCGATTCGGCGCGCCGTCCTTCGGCGGGATCAGCAACGTGACCAACGCGCTGCGACGTGCCGAGGCAGGCGGCTGTCTGAATACCTCGGAGCTTCTTTCGATCGCCCGCGCGCTGCGCGTCATCAAGGGCGTGCGTGACTGGCACGCGCATTGCGCCGGCGTGAGCACCTCGCTGGACGGCTATTTCCGCGCGCTGTATACCAATCCCAACCTCAGTGACCGCATCACCACCTGCATCATCGGCGCGGATGAGATCTCGGACGGTGCGTCCAGAGAGCTTGCCGATATCCGCCGCAAAATGCGGATCGCCGCGTCCAAGGCGCGTGAGGTGCTGGACAAGATTATCCACTCCTCCACCTATCAAAAGTATTTGCAGGAGGCGATCATCACCCAGCGTGACGGCAGATATGTCGTCCCCGTCAAGCAGGAATTCCGCTCTCAGGTAGCGGGCCTGGTGCACGACACCTCGTCCTCGGGCTCGACCGTCTTTATCGAGCCGATGGGCGTTGTCAACGCGAACAACGATATCCGTGTCCTCAAGGGCGAGGAAGAGAAAGAGATCGAGCGGATCCTCTTTGAGCTCAGCGGACTGTGTGTCGGCTGCGCGACCGATATCATCGAAAGCTACAAAACACTGGTTCAGCTGAACCTGATCTTTGCCAAAGCGCATTTGGCTTATAAAATGAAAGCGGTGCGTCCCGTGATGAACGACAGCGGCGTGATCGAGCTGAAAGCGGCGCGTCATCCGCTGATCCCCAAGGACAAGGTCGTCCCCACGGATATCCGTTTGGGCGAGGATTTTGACACACTGGTCATCACCGGACCCAATACGGGCGGTAAGACCGTATGTCTGAAAACGCTCGGACTGCTCACGCTGATGGCGATGTGCGGCATGATGGTGCCCGCGTCGGACAACTCGCGTCTGTCGGTATTCCGCCGCGTGCTGGTGGATATCGGCGACGAGCAGAGCATCGAGCAGAGCCTGTCCACCTTCTCGGCGCATATCACGAACATCATCGGCATCCTGAAGCTCTGCAACCGCTCTACCCTCGCGGTGATCGACGAGCTGGGCGCGGGTACCGATCCGGTCGAGGGCGCGGCTTTGGCGGTCGCCATCCTCGAAAAGCTCCGTGAACGCGGGGCGAAGATCGCCGCCACCACCCACTATTCCGAGCTGAAGGAATTCGCGCTGAAAACCGAAGGTGTGGAGAACGGCTGTTGTGAATTCGACGTGACCACCCTGCGTCCGACCTATAAGCTGCTCATCGGCGTGCCCGGCAAGAGCAACGCCTTCGCGATCAGCAAGCGTCTGGGCATGGAGGACGACGTCATCGAGCGCGCAAAGCTGTTGACCTCCTCCGAGAGTCGTCAGTTCGAGAACGTTGTCGAGAGTCTGGAGATCAGCCGTAAGGAGCTGGCGGATGAGCTGGAGAGAGCGAGAGAAGCCACCCTCGCCGCTCAGCAGAAGCAGGCACAGGCGGAAAAAGAGCTCGAGCGCGCCAAGGTCGAATCAAAGCGCGAGGTCGAGATGGCGAAGCACAAGGCACAGGAGCTTGCCGCCAGGACCAGAGCGCAGGCATACGCGATCATTGACGAGCTCGAACAGGCTAAGAAAAACCAAAGGTATGAGGCGGAGCAAAAGGCGAAGTTCAAGACAGGCATGAAGGCGCTGGAAGAAACCGCCGATCCCGTCAAAGAGAGCGAGCAGGGCGATTACAAGCTGCCCCGACCGTTACAGGTCGGCGACAACGTCCTGATTTTCGACATCGATAAAAAGGCTGTCGTCCTCGAAAAGCCCGAAAAGGACAGCGTGCTGGTGCAGGCGGGCATCATCAAGACCCGCGTCAAGCTCAACAACCTGCGTCTGTTGGAGGCGGAGAAGGTCACCGTGCCCAAGCGCCGTGAACGCACCGTCACCAAGGACGTCAAATCGCTCGCCAAGACCGAGATCGATGTGCGCGGACAGACCGCCGAAGAGGCGATCATGAGCGTGGACAGCGCTCTGGACAGCTGTATGCTCAGCAATATCCATATGCTGACGATCATCCACGGCAAGGGCACCGGCGTACTGCGCTCGCGCATCCAGCAGTATCTCAGACACCATAAGGCGGTCAAGAGCTTCCGACTGGGCACCTTCGGCGAGGGTGAAAGCGGCGTGACGATCGTGGAATTGAAATAAGAATTCGGAAAGAGGGTCGTACCGACGGACGATCCCTTGAACCATACATATAGGGGTAAGATATGAAAAAACTGGGGGCATTCCTGCTGGCGGCAATGTTACTGCTTGCCGGCTGCGCGAAAAATGCCGAATCAACGCCTGACACCGCGACTGTCGATGAAGCGACACAAGCGCCGACGCAGTCTCCGACTCAGGCGCCGACCCTGCCGCCCACCGAGCCGCCTTCGATCGATGAGCTGGCGCAGAAGGAGTTCGACAGGATCCTGAACGGCTCCTATGCCGATTACGCGCAGCTCGAGGACGTCGAAGCGCTCAACCAGATGAACGGTATGGAGGCGGGCTGCGAGGCGCTCGCTCTGACCGCTGCGCTGAACCATTTCGGCTATGATCTGGATATCGACGATATCGTGGACGATTATTTGGTCTATGACAATAATTTCGTCATCGGCTACTGCGGCGATCCGCGCGAATTCTATAACGGCTCGGGCATCTATCCGCCCGGCATGGTGGCGACGACATGGAATTTTATTGAAGAAAACGACGCGCAGCTTTATCCGTTTGATACGACCGGGCTGACGATGAATGAGCTGTATCGCTTTGTCGACGAGGGATGTCCCGTACTGATCTGGACGACCTACGACCGCAACAGTCCCCGCATCGAGCAGTATATGGAGTACGACGGCATCGATTATCCGTGGTACGAGACGGAGCACTGCGTTTGTCTGTTTGGCTACGATCTGGAGGATAACGAGGTCAAGATCGCCGACTCCTGGGGCGGCGTCGAAAAGTGGGAGGACGCCGATCGCTTTGAAAAGGTATACGACGAGGTCGGCCGGTTCTCGATGGTCTTGATGGATACGTCGAAGTTAAGGTGAATAGTGAATGATGAATGGTGAATGGTGGCGGTTACTCGCGTGACACAAGTGTCCCGCTCAAACAACTATATCTGTTTAATAGAAAGCGTGAGGTCTCATAATGGTGTTCAGAAAAATGCGGCGCTTCAAACAGCAATTGACAAACGAAGAATGTGAGAGCATCCTCCGCGCCCAAAAGCGCGGGGTATTGGCGGTGCTCGGTGACGGGGGCTATCCCTACGCCGTACCGCTGAATTTTGTCTATGATAACGGCTGTATCTATTTTCACTCTGCCGTTGAGGGGCACAAGCTCGACGCGATCCGCTCCTGCGACAAAGGCTCGTTCAATGTGCTCGGCAAACCGCAAAATGCGGATGACGGCTGGTCGTATTTCTTTGACAGCGTCACGGCGTTCGGCAGACTGCGTGAGGTGACCGATCCCATCGAAAAGACCGATCATCTTCGTCAGCTCGGCAATAAGTATTTTCCCGATACCGCGATGACCGAAAGCGATATCCAAAAGAACGGCGGCAGATGCGCCGTGATCGAATTGAAGATCGAGCACATGACCGGCAAGCATGTGCATGAGAGATAAAAAAGGAAAAAGGGGTCCCCAAAAAGCCCCTGCTTTTTGGGGAGAGGAGGAGTCGCCACACGAGGACAAGAGCGGGCAAGCCTGACCGCTCTCAACGAGTACGGCGAACGACGACGAGGAGGTGAAATGATGAATCCGAAGTTGAAGGATCTGCGCGCCAAGGCGATGGCACTGCCGCTGCAGCCGGGCGTTTATATCATGAAGAACGCCCGGGGCGAGATCATCTATATCGGCAAAGCCAAGAAGCTGAAAAACCGCGTCAGCCAGTATTTCGGCTCCCAAAACAACCACACCGAAAAGGTGCGCCGCATGGTGGACAATGTCGACGACTTTGAATACATCATCACCGACAGTGAGTTTGAATGTCTGATCCTGGAGTGCTCGCTGATCAAACAGCACACCCCGAAGTACAATATATTATTGAAGGACGATAAGGGCTATAGCTACATCCGCGTCACCGATGAGCCGTGGCGCAGGCTCAGCTATGTACTGCAAAAGGCGGATGACGGCGCGCGGTACATCGGACCGTATAAGTCGAGCTACTATGTCAAGTCGTCGGTCGAAGAAGCGAACAAGATCTTCGGTCTGCCGACCTGCAACCGCCGATTCCCCGAGGATTTCGGGCGCTATCGTCCGTGTCTGAATTTCCACATCAAGCAGTGCTGCGCCCCCTGTACGGGTCGCGTCAAGCTCAAGGATTATAATGAGCGTGTCGAGAACGCGCTCGAGTACCTGTCGGGCGACAGCGGCAAGACCCTGCGCGAATTGCAGGAGCGGATGACTGCCGCGGCAGAGGCATTGGACTTTGAGCGTGCGGCGCATTATCGCGACCAGATCGCCGCGATGAAGAAGATGCGCGATAAGCAGAAGGTCGTCGATATTCATCTTGACGAGCTGGATGTGATCGCCGTCGCGCGGGAAGGCAGCCGCGGCTCTGCTACCGTCCTGCGCTTCAACGAATCGCGCCTGTACGATACCGAGAACTTCATCATCGACGACGTGGATGACGAGGTCGATTTCCGCTCCCAGTTCATCCTGCGCTATTACACCCTGCGTGACGAGATCCCCTCGCACATCGCGCTCGACGGCGAGATCGAGGACAGCGAGAATATAGAGCGCTGGCTCAGCGAGAAAAAGGGAAAATGCGTGTATTTGAGTATTCCCCAACGCGGCACGCAGAAAAACCTTGTCGATATGTGCCGCAAAAACGCGTTTGAATCGCTCGGACAGCTCAAGGGTGTGACCGGCAAACAGTTGAGCGTGCTGGATGAGCTCAAAGACCTGCTCGGACTCGATAAGATCCCTGAATACATCGAGAGCTACGATATCTCCAACCTCGCCGGAGCGGATAACGTCGCGGGCATGGCCGTGTTCGAGAATGCCCTCCCGCTGAAAAGCGCCTACCGCAAGTTCAAGATCAAGTCGTTCTCCGGACAGGACGACTACGGCTCGATGGCGGAGGTACTCACACGCCGATTGAATGAATATAAAAAAGCGCGGGAGGAGGGTGTATCTACCGGCTTCGGCAGACTGCCCGATCTCATCCTGCTCGACGGCGGCAAGGGACAGGTCGGCGCCGTGCTTCCCGTGGTAGCGGCGTCGGGACTGAATATCCCCGTGTTCGGCATGGTCAAGGATGACCATCACCGCACCCGTGCCATCGTCAGCGATAAGGGCGAGATCGCCCTGCGACCCAACCGCGCGGCGTTCACCTTTGTGACCAACATCCAGGATGAGGTGCATCGCTATGCGATCGGCTTCAACCGCCAACAGCGCAAGCGTGTGCTGGGATCGTCCCTGGAAGAGATCCCCGGAATAGGGAAAAAACGCGCCAAGGAGCTGATGCGCTTTTTCCGTACCATCAAAAATATCAGCAGCGCGTCGATGGAGGAGCTCGAGCAGGCGCCCGGCATGACCCACCCCGCCGCGCTGAATGTCTATAACTATTTTCATGAGGAATCATAGGTTCCCTTAGAAAAAAAGGATTGATCCATATGAAAAAGAAAACCCTTATTATCATTTTATCCGTTGTTTTGGGAGTTGTATTGATTGCGTTAAGCATCCCCGGGATGAAATATATTAATAATTATTTTACTTGGGGAGACACCTATGACAATAAATATGCTGTTGAATGGATCAGCACAGATAAACACATATCGTTTGTAGTAACCAGTAGCAAAGGTATTCAAGGTAGAGGCTTCTATAATGGAAAATACTTTGATAACAGCGGCACTGAATATGAGGTTCAAGTTATTACAGAAGGTACTTTTGACGTTCGAATAAGTGATGATACTGAATTGCTCATTCTAAACGGAATTGAACATATGAATTATTTTGCTGATACATTAACCGTTAATGTCGAAGAAGTCGATGCGGACATTTCAATATATAAACCAGGAGATACAATCATCTTTAAAAAGCGGAAATAATCATTCAGTATCCGGCAAAGCAGTTCGAGCAGGCGCCCGGTATGACTCAAACCGCCGCGCTGAATGTCTACAACTATTTTCATGAAGAGGATTAGCCTTTCTTTTTCAGAAGCGCCTTAAAGGCTCCCTTTGGTAAAGGGAGCTGTCATCGGCAACACCTTGACGATGACTGAGGGATTGCATCAATAGAGCGCTTACAGCGCGACCAACCGAATCAGGTAGTTTTTATGGATAGAATACATAATAAAGAGAATGTTCCCTTTGCAAAAGAATTGCGAAAAAACATGACCAAAGAGGAAAAACACCTTTGGTATGACTATCTTAAACCCTACCGACAAACATTTGGTATTGCATTTACAAGGCAAAAAGTCTTTGGCAACTATATTTTGGATTTTTACTGTCCGAAAGCAAAACTTGCCATT